>NZ_JBFBJY010000048.1:0-63246 GCF_040702125.1 Kitasatospora sp. NPDC085895
GGGCTTCCCCCGGCCTTCCTGACGCGTTCCTGGCGCTGTCCGCACCGATCTTGACGGCTCCTTGATCGGGAACGGGCGGGCATCGCCCGGTTCAGTCCCGTCACATGACGGGCGTCAGCCGTGTCCCTGGTCGGGGTAGCGGCAGGCGGCCTTGCGGGCACGGGCCAGGTCGGCCTCCGGGAGTTCCGCCCCCGGCAGCGCTCCGGTGGGCGCGGGCCGGGCGATCAGCCGGGCGTCCGCGACGGCGGTCGGCCCGTCGCCGCCGAAGCAGGCCACCGCCACCACCGGCACGGCCGGGCCACCACCGCCGGCCGCGCCGCCCTCGGCCGGTGCGGCGGGCCGCCAGGTCACCTTGAAACCGGTGGCGGCCTCGGAGGTGAAGCCGATCTGCTGCCACTGGGGCATGGCGCTGCCCGATCGGGGCAGGTAGGCCGCGTAGCCGACGATCGCCACGTGGTCGCCGGTGGCACGGAGTTCGAGCGCGCCGGGCGCACCGGCGGGTGCGGCCGCGGCGAGCGCGATCGAGGAGGCCGGGGCCACGCCGTCCGGGCAATCGGCGGGGCGCAGCCCGGCGGGCGGGTTGCCGTGGACGACGGCGGAGGAGACGTAGCCGCCCGTGGCGAGCCGGAACCACCGGACGTCGGGCGAGCCCGAGGTGGTGTCGAGCACGACGTCGCCGAGGCAGAAGCCGGTGAGGGCGAGGCGGCAACCGCTCGGGAGCTGGGCGACGACGTCCGCGCTGAGGCTGGCGCCGGCCCGCACCCGGGTGGTGGCGTTGTACGTCTCGCCGGCGAAGAGGGCGGGGGTGGCGCCGTCGGCGGCCGGGCAGCCGACCGCGGAGGCGGCCATCGCGGAGGCCGAGGCCATCGGAGCCGCACCGGCGGAGGGGTGGTTCGCCGCGGAGGAGGTGGACCGCACCACCACCAGGACGAGGACGACGGTGAGGGCGAGCACGGCGGCCGTGCCCGCGGTCGTCCAGCCGACCGGCCATCGGCGCGCCGGAGCGGATTCGGCGAGGTCGGCGGGTGCAGTGGTGCCGGGGGTGGGCGGGGCCGCGTCCGCGGACGCCCCGTCCGCCGTGCCGTCGGCCTGTGCGGCGGACTCCGCGGCGGGCTTCCCGGCGGACGGTGCGGCCGGTGTTGCCGATGCCGCGGCTGCGGGTTCGGCGGCGGTGGCGAGGGTGGTGGCCGGCGGTTCGGGCTCGGCGGGGGCGGGCGGCGCACCGGCGTCGGACGCCAGTCGCTTGTCGACCTCCTGCCAGCGCCTGGTCCACGCGGCCACGTCGCCGCCGCAGGCGCCCACGTAGGCCTGGGTGACCTCCAGGCTGGGGAACCGGACACCGCCGGCGGCATCGCTCAGGGTGGTTGCGCCGAAGCCGGCCCGGTCGGCCAGAACCCGGTAAGTGGGGTTCCCTGCCTGCTCCCTGACGATCCGGAGGTCGTAGGCGAAGGCCTGTACCGGGCCGTCGGCCGGATCGACGGGGCGCGGTTTGCGGGCCACAGGGTCTCCTCAGCTGACGGGTCGACAGTTCGCTCGGGAAACTCACGGGATCTGCCCCGTGTTCCTTCACTGCGTGCACGGATGGTGTGAATTCGATCACTCATGCACACGCCACATTCATGACATGAACATAACCGGTCGTCGCGCCCGTCCCGCGGCCGCGCTACCGCCGCGCTACGCCGCGGATACGCGCAGCGGCGAGACTTCGGCGGGGGCCGCGCCCGACGCCGCATCGGGCGCGGCCCCCGCCGCACCGACTCACCACCGGGGATGCCCTTGTCCTACGACACCGCCCCCACCGGGCCCGACGACCGCGGCGACGCGGACGCGGCCGTGGTGGACCTGCTGGTCCGCGCCTACCCGCCGGAACTCGTGGACGCGGCGATCGCGGCCTGCGGCCGCACCGAGCGCAGACGCCGCCTGCTGCCGGCCCGCCGGATGGTCTACTTCGTCCTCGCGATGGCCGCCTTCTCGCCCGCGCCCTACCTGGACGTGATGCGCCGCCTGGAGTCCGGCCTGCGCCGCGCAGGACTCAGCCAGCCCGGCCCGTCGGCCGGCAAGGCCGCCATCTTCCAGGCGCGCGAACGCCTGGGCAGCGGCCCGCTGGAGGTCCTGTTCCGGGACTCCGCGCTCCCCGGCACCGAAGCCGGCACCGGCGGAGCGCCCGCTCCACGGCAGTGGTCCGCACCGCCGCACCACTGCGCGCCGTACTGGCGGGGCCGCACCCTGCACCTGCTCGCCGAGCGGCGCACCGCCGCCTCCCGGCACACCTCCCCCACCCCGCGGCTCACGGTCACCGGACTGCTGGACGGCGGCACCGGCCAGGTCGTCGACGCCGTCTGGGACGCGTCCGGCGCACCCGCGACCCTGCTCCGCTCCGTCGGGCCGGACACCCTGCTGGTCGTCCAGGGACCGGCCCCGGACCACGCGCTGGCCGCTGCGGCGGCGGCCCGCGGCACCGGCGTCGCCTGGCGGCTGCCGACCGCCCGGCTGCCGCTGCAGCCCGAACGGCGGCTGGAGGACGGCTCGTTCCTCGTCCGGCCGCGCGGCGTGCCGCTGCGGGTCATCGGGGCCGGCCTGGTGACCACCCTGCTCGACCCGTCCCTGGCCCCGGCCGGCGAACTCCTGGCCGCCACCGACGCGGTGCCCGACGGCCGCCTGCTCGGCGCGGCCCTGCTCGCCGCCGGACCGGACGCCGCACCGCTCACCAGCCGCACCGCCGAGGGCGTCGACCAGGAGCTGTACGGCCGGCTGCTCGTGCACAACGCCCGGCGCCGCGCCGCGGACCTGGCCGCCTTCGCCTGCGGCCCGTGCCCGGGGGCCCGGTGAACCGTTCCTAAGCAAACGACATTGCCCGCCGCGAAATCGCGCGGCTAGCGTTCCGTCCGGCCGGCCTCGCCGCCGCCGCGCCCGCGACCCCGGCGCGGCGGGCACAGCCCCCGCCGAGAACCACGTCGGCCCGTTCCACACGCGAACCACCGGGCGACCGGGCGCACCCCCACACCTGCGACCGCCGCCCTCCGACCGGGAACGCCTCGTGCACACCCGACGAGCACGCCCCGCCGGAGTCCGGCCGCGCCACCGCCGGGCGGCCCCGGCCCGCCCCGCCGCGCGACCATCCGCACCCGCCCCGAGGAGCCCCCAGGCCATGCCCGGACCATCCCGCCTCCTGACCGCCCTGGCGGCCGCCCTGGGAGCGGCGGCAGTCCTCGCCTCGGCCACCGGCTGCTCGGGCTCCGCCGGCGCGGCCCCGGCGGCCCATGCCCCGGCGCCCACAGCCACCGTGACGGACGGCCTCGACCTGCGCCTGCCGCTCGCCGACCACCTGCTCACCCCGCAGGCGCGGCGCGACCTCGACCGCGCCGCGCGGAAGCTGGTCGACCAGTGCATGCGCCGCTTCGGCTTCGCCCTCGCCGACGATCCGGTCCTGGCGGACAGCGGCCCCACCACGCCGGCCCGGATGCGGTACGGGGTGACCAGCGCGCAGCAGGCGAGGACCACCGGGTACCACGCCGCCCCGGCCGACCCCGGTCGGCCGGCCACGCCCGCGGCCACACCCGGGCCCCGGAACGCCGACCCGGGGTACCTGCTCGTGCTGCGCGGCAACGGCACGGCCGGCACCGACGACGGCACCCCCGCGCCCTACGGCTCCCGCACGGTCCCGCCGGGCGGCTGCACGGGCGAGATGACGAAGGAGCTCTCCGGACGGGCGGCCTTCCTCGGCGATCCTCCGCTGGTGCGCGAGATCGACGCGGAGGGCTTCACCGAGTCGCAGCGGACGCCCGCCGTGCAGGAGGCGTTCCGCGGCTGGTCCGCGTGCATGCTCGCCAACGGCTTCCACTACGGCACGCCGCTGGACGCCGCCGCCGACCCGGCCTTCGCGGGGGAGGGCCCGGGCCGCGACGAGCGGCGGACGGCCGAGGCGGACGTCGCCTGCAAGCAGCGGGGCAACGTGGTCGGCATCTGGTTCGCCGCCGAGGTGGACCGGCAGCACGCCCTGATGGCGGGGCACGAGGACGAGTTGCGCACCGTCGGGATCCAGCTACAGGAGCAGGCGGCCCGGGTCGACGACACCCTCAACACCGCGGGCTGAGCCCGCACGGACCCCGGCGGGGCCGGTCGGCAGCGGCTCTGCCGGCCGGCCCCGTCGGCACCGACTGCCGCGGGCCGCAAGTTGGTTCGGGTACAGTGCGGAGCCATGGAGACATGGGGGGCGGCACTGTACGGGGACCCGTGCGCGGCCTGCGGCTTCGCCTGGTCGGCGACGCCCGCGGACTGCCTCGCGGTGGTGGGCGAGCTGCCGCGGCGGTTCCGCGAGTTGCTGGACGGCCGGACGGGCCGGGAGCGCCACCCGGAGCTGGAGTGGACACCGGCCGCCTACGTCAGCCACGTCACCGACAACCTGCGGATCTGGGCCGAGCGGCTCGCCGGCGCCCGGCTGGCCGGCGCCGCCGACGTCGGCGGCTACGACCCCGACCTGGTCGCCCGGGGCCGCCGCTACCTGGAGATCGCCCCGGCGGCCGCCCTCTGGTCGCTCGACCGCGCGGTGCAGGCCTGGACGGAGTCGGTGACCGCCGCCGTCGCGGCGGGCACCGTCCTGCGGCACGCCACCCGCGGCCCCCAGCCCGCCGGGACCATCGCCCGCAACAACGCCCACGACGGCCACCACCACGTCCACGACGTCCGCCGCATCCTGCACCACACCGACACCCGGTGACCGGGGCGTCCAGCGGTCTGCCGGCGGTGGGACGGGCCCCGGGCTACGCCTGCTCGGGGGCCCAGTGCGGGTCGCGGCCGGAGGCGGCGAGGGCGCGGTGGAGCAGCGGGGCGTCGGCGGGGAGCGGGACGGGGTCGGCGAAGCCGCCGAACTGCCGGTAGAGCTCGGCGTTCTCCTCGACCACGGCGAGGACCAGCTCGGCCAGGTCGTCGGGCACCTCGACCTCGGTGCCGGTGGCGCGGGCGACGTCCCAGCCGTGCAGCACCATCTCCTTGATCAGCATCTTGGCGATGGTCTCGGCCGGGACGGGCGTGCCGCCGAGGTCCACCTCGCCCTCCCAGACGGCCGGGTCGGCCCACGCTCCGACGGCCCGGTCCAGCTGCGCGGCGTAGGCCTCGGCCCAGGCGGCGTCGGCGGTGAAGTCGCGGGCGACCAGGTCCTCCGGCAGCGGGGTCCGCAGGGCGCGGTGCTCCAGGCCGTGCGAGGTGTACAGCACCCAGTGGTTTACCAGGGCCCGGGTGTCGAAGTCGGTGCAGGGGGTGGGGCCGTCCAGGTGCTCGGGGCGGACGCCGCGGGCGATGCGGGCGGCCTCGGCGGCGGCGCCGGACATCCGGGGGTGCAGGGGGTGACCGTTCATGCGGCCGATCCTCCGCCGGCGCCCCGGCCGCGGTCTTGAAGAAACGCGACGGCCCGGCCGCGCCGCGCCCACTACCCTGGCCGGCATGAGTGCACCGGACCTGGGACGCGGGGTGCTCCACCCCGGCAGGGCGGCGGCCGTGATCGAACTGGATCGGCGTGAGCCCGCCCCCGGGGCGGACCGCTTCGCCGAGTTCTACTGGCTAGTGCGCTGGGACTGCCGCGACCGGCCGCCGTACGAGCAGAAGGTGCTCGCCCACCCCCATGTGCACCTGGTCTTCGAGGAGCCCCGGGCGAGGGTCTACGGGGTGGACCGCTCGCTGTTCGTCCGCCGGCTGGAGGGGCGGGGGCACGCGCTCGGGGTGAAGTTCCGGCCCGGCGGCTTCCGCCCGTTCACCGACCGCCCGGTCTCCGCCCTCGCCGACCGGTCGGTGCCCGCCGCCGAGTTCTTCGGCCCGGAGGCCGACCGGCTGAACGAGGAGATCACGGGCGGCCCCGCCGACCCGGAGCGGCTCCGCGCCCTCGCCGACGCCTTCCTGCTCGCCCGCCTGCCCGAACCCGACCCGACGGCCGACCGGGTCGCCGCCGTGGTCGAGCGGATCACCTCCGCCCCCGAACTGCGCCGGGTCGACGACCTCGCGGCGGAGTTCGGCCTCGGAGTGCGGCAGCTGCAACGGCTGTTCGCCGAGTACGTCGGCGCCTCGCCGAAGTGGGTGCTGCGGCGGGCCCGCCTGCACGAGGCGGCCCGGCACGCCGACAGCGGCGCGGACGTCGACTGGGCGGCCCTCGCCGCGGACCTCGGCTACGCCGACCAGGCCCACCTCACCCGCGACTTCACCGCCGCGGTCGGCACCCCGCCCGCCCGGTACGCCCACGGCTCGCGCTGACCCGTCCACGGCCCCGACCTGCGACCATGCACCGCGGTGTCACGCTGTGCTACCGTCCGGCTACGGATCAAAAGTTGACCCCGGCGGTGCGCCAACACCCCGGGGCCCGGCACAGGAGCAAGCCCTCCACATGCACGTCCACCTTATCGCGCCCGACCGGTATGTCCGGGCATCCCGCGAGATCGTCCGGCACCCGCGTCTGCGGGCCACCGCCAAGTCCCTGCTGCTGTGGGCGCTCTCCCTGCCGCCCGGCACCAGGGAGACCGTCCTGACGATCGGTCACCGGATGGCCGAGGGGCGCATGGCGGTCTCCCGCGCCCGCAACCAGCTGATCGACGAGGGCTACCTGCACGTCCGCCGCCGCCAGCACCCCACCAAGGGCACCTGGACGACGGACGTCATGGTCACCTCCGTCCCGCTCCGCACCGCCGAGGAGATCGCCGCCGCCTGGGAGGGCGCCGCAGCGACCGACCGCACCGCGGCAGCCGGGGACGCCCCGGCGCCTCCTGCGCGTCGAATCCCGGCACTCGGCCGGTCGAAGGGTCGGCAGGCCCGCACTTCACCAGATTCCAAGACTGCGGAGAACACCCCACCACCCGACGGGGCCTGCGGGCCGGAGGCCCGCCTGCTCCTCGAACTCGCCCGGCACGACCCACGGTTGCGTCTGAGCACGGCCGAGGCCGCCGCCCTCGCCCCGCTGGCGGCCGACTGGCTCACCCGGGACGCCCGACCGCACCGCCTCCTGCACACCCTGCTGGCCGGCCTGCCCGAACGCGTCCACGCCCCGCAGGCCCTGCTCCGCACCCGTCTGCAGCGCAGCATGCCCACGGCCCCGCCCCCGGCGGCGCCGGCACCCCGGGGGCTGCCGCCGGACCTCCCGCCCGGGTCGACGCGGCCGCCGCGGAACGCAACCGGGTCGGCGCCGGCCACGCCCGCGAACTGCTCCGCGGGGCCCAGATCCCCCGCCCGGTACCGGCGCCGTAGCCAGGCCGCCGGCCGCCCTCAGCAGCACATCCCCTGACGAAACCTCAGCGCACCCAGGCGGTGAGCGGCTCGGTGTCGAGCACGACACCCACCGGCTCCGGGAGCACCACCTCGCGCCCGAAGGGCACGGTGAGGGTGCGCTCGTACCGGACGCCGTCGGGGTCGCTGTGGACGGTGACCTCGCAGCTGTCCCGGTCGATCAGCAGGTACACCGGGATGCCGGTCTCGGCGTAGGCGCGCGGCTTCTCGACCCGGTCCCGCCGGTCGGTGTCCGAGTCGTACGAGGTGACCTCCACGACCATCAGTACGTCCTCGGTGCCGGCCCACTCCCCCTGGCCGACGAACGCGTCGGCCGGTGCCAGCGTGCCGTCCGGGCGTGCGTGACCGGCCCGGTAGGACTGCACCTTGAGCCCCTGGTCGTGCAGCCAGAGGTCCGGCCGTGCCTGGATGCAGATCCGCATCAGCCACTGGATGATGCGGCCGTGGTCGCCGTCGGGCACCGGTTTGACCCCGAGCTTTCCGTTGATGAACTCGAGCCGCAGCCCCTCGGCCGACCTGGCCGCCAGGCGGGCGACTTCCTCGAACTCCTCGGGCAGCATGTGAGGCCTGTCGGAGAGCGCGGTCATGAGCTGTCCTCCTTCGCCTCGGACATCCGCCCGGCATCCGGCAACGAGCGCCTTCCCGTCCGACAATAGCGGCCGAGGTCGGCCCGTGGGCGGCACCTCGGTGGCAGTGTCCCTCACACCCGCGGGCCGAAGCGGCGGACGAGGGCGGCGCCGAGGATGGTGGCGGCGGCGAGGACGGGCCACAGGAGGTGGGGACCGGCGGCGAGGAGGGCGGTGAGGGCGGCGGGGGCGGCGGCGCGGCCGAGGCCGCTGGAGAGCTCCCAGCGGGCGAGGGCCCGGCCGAGGCGGGCGGGCGGTGCGGCGGCGACCACCAGGGCGGTGCCGGTGCCGGTGTAGAGGATCTCGCCGGCGGTGTAGAGCACCGAGACACCCGCGACGGCCGCGGCCCCGGCCGTGCCGCCGAGCGAGCCGGCCGCCCAGAAGCCCAGGTAGGAGAGGGCGAGCACCAGACCGGAGGCGGCCAGGGCGGACCTCCGGGAGCGGCGGGAGATCCACAGCACCACGGCGAGCTGGGTGGTGATCACCATCACGGTGTTGCCGACGAAGATGCCCGAGGACCAGGCCGGTGCGACGTGCAGGGTGGTCACCAGCAGCGCGGGCAGGGCGACTTCGAGCACGTCGAAGCAGAAGGCGTACGGCAGGTTGGCCACGCGCAGCAGGGCGGTGCCGCTCGGCCCCTTTGCGGCCGTCCCGTCGGCAGGGGTGTCCCGCCGGGCGGCGGCCGGCCGGACGGTGAGCCGCAGCGACCAGACCAGGCCGGCGGCCAGCAGGCAGGCGAGGGCGGTGGCCAGGGCGAGGGTCCGCAGGGCGCCGGTGCCGCCCGCGGTCGCCGCGGTGGCGGCCAGGGCGCCGACGCCGAGGCCCGCGTTGCGCAGCGCCCGTCCGGCGGCGAGGGCGGCGTCCCGCAGCCGGCCCTCGGTGAGTGCGGCGACCACTGCCGCGTGCGCGGTCGGCCAGGACTGGCTGCCGATGCCGAGCAGCACGGCCGCCGCGGTGAACCCGGCCGCGCCGGAGGCGGCGAGCAGGACCGCCACGCCGGTCGCCCGGGCGAGCAGCGTCGCGGCCACCGGCAGGCTCCGTGCACCGCGGTCGATCCAGCGTCCGGTCAGCGGCACGGCGGCCAGGCCGGCCAGCATGCCGGCGGAGAGCGCGAGTCCGGCGGTGCCGACGCCGAGGCCGATCACCCCGACGCCGTACAGCAGCAGGAAGGGGCGGAGCAGGCCGGCGCCGAGTGCGTCGACCAGGACGGCAAGGGCGTAGCGGCGGCCACCGGCGATGCTCAGCAGGCGCGCGGTGCCGGGGAGTTCGGCGGCCTGGGACGCAGTCGGGGCGTCAGCTGTCGCGGCGGGGCGGGCGGGGCGGTGGAGGAGGCTCATGGCGGCCACGCTGCGCCGCGGGGCGGGGCGGTGGCACGCGGATTGACGGTCCCCGTCAACCGTCGGCGGGAGGGTGGGGACGGGATGGCAGGATCGCCGGCATGAGTCTGACCATCGACGTCACCGGCCTGCCGGCCGAGGCGCTGCTGTTCGCGCCGTCCCCGCTGGCGGAGCTGAACGCGATGCTGCACGTCCTCGCGGAGCCCGCGCACCATCCGGAGCTGCACGGCTGGGCGGCGGCCACCACCGGTGCGCTGCCCGCGGGCCTGGCGGACCGGCTGCTGGAGGCGGACTTCCTGTGGCGGTCCTCGCGGGCGGACTTCCTCTTCCCGGCCCTGCCGGGTACCACGCTGGCGGAGGAACTGGACGCGGTGGACCGGCTGGAGGACGAGCTGTACACCGTCGCGGCGCTGGTCACCACCTGCGGCTCGTCCCGGCTGTCGTACCGGCCGGCGGGTTCGCCGCTGACCGATCCGGCGGCGGCCGAGCGGGCGCGGGACCTGGCGGCGGCCCGGGGGCCGCGGCAGGCGGCCTTCGCCGACCGGCTGCTCGCCGATCCGCCGGCCGCCCGGGCGGCCGTGCGCCGGCTGCTGGAGGACTGCGAGCGGGCGTTCTTCGCGGACGCCTGGCGCCGGGTGCTGCCCTCGCTGGCCGCGGACGCCCGGCAGAAGGCCGACCTGCTGGCCCGGCGCGGCCCGGCGGAGGCGCTGGCCGCGGTCTCCCCGGTGATCGTGCTGGACGAGGCGGAGCCGGGGCGGCGGCGGATCGTCGTCGACAAGCTGCAGGACAACACGACCAGTGCGGTCGCTGCGGGCGGGGTGACGTTCATCCCGAGCGCCTTCGGGCGGCCGCACCTGCCGGTGGTGTACGCGGCCGGGTGGCGGCCGGTGCTGCAGTACCCGATCGCCGAGGCGGGCGGCACCGACCCGGTGTCGCTGGCGCTCGTCCAGCAGCGGCTGGAGGCGCTGGCCCACCCCGTCCGGCTGCGGCTCGCCCGGACGATCGCGCGCGGCCCGCACACCACGGGCGAGCTCGCCGACGCCTGGCAGCTCACCGCCCCCGAGGTCTCCCGCCACCTCGCGGTGCTGCGCAGGGCCGGGCTGCTGACCACCCGCCGCCGCGGCCGCTACGTGCTGTACGAGCTGGACCTCGCCACCAGCGCCCGGCTCGGCGGCGACCTGCTGGAGGCCGTGCTGCGCTGAGCCCGACCAGGGTCATACACCGATCGGTTTCCTCGCGGCGGCGCGGGCGGTAGCCTCGGCGGCATGGACACCCAGGCGAAGCCCTCCCCGCGCGACCGGCTGCTCGACGCCGCGACCGAGCTCTTCTACCGGGAGGGTGTGGGCGCCGGGATCGACGCGCTGTGCAAGGCGGCGGGGGTGTCCAAGCGGTCCATGTACCAGCTGTTCGACAGCAAGGACGAGGTGATGGCGGCAGCCCTGGAGCGGCGCGCGCCCGGGTACGCGGCGCTGCTGCTGCCCGGGGCGGACGACCCGCGCCCGCCCCGGGCCCGGGTGCTGCACGTCTTCGAGCGGCTGGAGGAGCTCTCCCGGGCGGAGGACTACCGCGGCTGCCCGTTCCTGGCGGCGCAGGTCGAGCTGAAGGACGGGGCGCACCCGGCGAGCGTGGTCGCCACCCGGGCCAAGCAGGCCCTGACCGACTTCTTCCGGACCGAGGCCGAGCGCGGCGGGGCCGCCGATCCCGCGCTGCTGGCCCGGCAGTTGACGCTGGTCTTCGACGGCGCGAGCGCCCGGGCCGGGGCGGCCGGGGAGTCGCTGGCAGGACTGGTGGTGCCGACGGCGACCGCCCTGCTGGACGCGGCCGGGCTGCACTGAGCCCCGGCCGAGCCGGCCCGCGAAGACCGTTCCACCGGAAGGTACTCACGGGTAACATGCCCTGCACGGTCTGACACCCAAGGGAGTCGAGCATGCACGGCACGGACGGAACCCCGGTCGGAACGGGCTTCTTCGACTCGGTCGACGAGGTCGCGGCCCGGCTCGCCGAGGTCGGCTACCTCGCCTCGACCGCCGTCGCCACCACCGTGTTCCTCGCCGACCGGCTCGGCAAACCGCTGCTCGTCGAGGGCCCGGCGGGCACCGGCAAGACCGAGCTCGCCAAGGCCGTCGCCCGGCTCGGCGCCGCCCGGCTCGTCCGGCTGCAGTGCTACGAGGGCATCGACGAGGCCCGCGCGCTCTACGAGTGGAACCACGCCAAACAGCTGCTGCGGATCACCGCCGGCCGCGACGAGAGCTGGGACGAGGCCCGCACCGACGTCTTCGGCGAGGAGTTCCTGCTCAGCCGGCCGCTGCTCACCGCGATCCGCGGCGAGGAGCCCACGGTGCTGCTCATCGACGAGACCGACAAGGCCGACGTCGAGGTGGAGGGACTGCTGCTGGAGGTGCTCAGCGACTTCCAGATCACCGTGCCCGAGCTCGGCACCATCCGGGCGGTCCGCCGCCCCTTCGTCGTGCTCACCTCCAACGCCAGCCGGGAACTCTCCGAAGCCCTCCGCCGCCGCTGCCTCTTCCTCCACCTGGACTTCCCCGACGCCGAGTTGGAGCAGCGGATCGTCCGCCTCAAGGTGCCCGGCCTGGACGCGGTGCTCGCCGAGTCGCTCGTCACGGTGGTCACCGCCCTGCGCGGCATGGAACTGCGCAAGGCACCCTCCGTCGCCGAGACCATCGACTGGGCGCGGACCCTGCTCGCCCTCGGCGCGGGGACGCTCGACGGCGCCCTCCTCCGCGACACCCTCGGCGTGGTCCTCAAGCACCAGGACGACCTGCTCAAGGCCGCCGCGAAGCTGGCACCCGCGTGACCGGCCCGCAGGCCCCGGCCACCCCCGCGGACCCGCCCGACCTCGCGGCCCGGCTCACCGGCCTCGTCCAGGCGCTGCGCGGCCACGGCCTGCGGATCGGCCCCGGCGAGACCGCCGACGCGGCGGCCGCCCTGGCCGTGCTCGGACTCGCCGACCGGGAGCAGGTCCGGGAGGGCCTGGCCGCGGTCCTGCTGCGTGCCGGCGGCCAACGGGCCGTTTTCGACGCGGTGTTCGACCTCTTCTTCCCGCTCGGCGTCGGCACCCCGCACGGCGCCGGGCAGCCGCCGGACCCGCCCGTGGACCGGCCCGCCGCCGTCGCCGAGCTGCGCGACCGGCTCGCGGAGGCGCTGGCCGCGGGCGACCGGGCGGCGGGCGCCCGGATCGCCGGCGAGGCGGTCGAGGCGCTCGGCCGCTACGGCACCTCGCCCGGCACGGACGGCTGGTCCGCCTACCAGACCCTCGGCCTCCTCCACCCGGAGACCCTGCTCGCCCGGGTGCTCGCCGCGCTGCGTGCCGGGCCGGCCGGCCCGGACGACGGAGGGCTCGGTGACCGGCTCGCCGAGGACGAAGTCCGGCGGCGCATCCGGGAGTTCCGCGCCCAGGTCGGCACCGAGGCGCGCCGCCGGGTCGCCGAAGTGCGCGGCACCGAGCGGATCGCCGCACGCGCCGTCGCCCCCGCCCCGGACCGGGTCGACTTCCTCGCCGCCGGGCCCGAGCAGCTCGCCGAACTGCGGCGCACCGTCCAGCCGCTGGCCCGCAAACTGGCCACCCGGCTGGCCGCGCGCCGCCGCCGGGCCGCGCACGGCCGGATCGACCTGCGGCGCACCCTGCGGCGCTCGCTCTCCACCGGCGGGGTGCCGATGCGCCCCGCGTACCGGCGGCGCCGCCCGGCCCGTCCGGAGATCGTGCTGCTCTGCGACGTCTCCGGCTCGGTCGCGGGCTTCGCACAGTTCACCATGCTGCTGGTGCGGGCGATGCGCGACCAGTTCGCCCGGGTCCGGGTGTTCGCCTTCGTCAACCGCACCGACGAGGTGACCCGGCTGGTCGCCGCCGACACCGACCCGGCCGAACTCGGCCGCCGCATCCTCACCGAGGCGGCGGTGGCGGGCTGGCACGGCAGCAGCGACTACGGCGCCGCCCTCGGCGAGTTCGCCGAACGCCACCTCGACGCGGTCGGCCCGCGCACCGCCGTCCTCGTCCTCGGCGACGCCCGCACCAACGGCTGGGACCCGAACCTGCCAGCCCTGCAACGGATCGCCGACCGCGCCCGCCGGGTCATCTGGCTCAACCCCGAACAGGCCACCCTCTGGGGCACCGGCGACTCCGCCGCCCTCGCCTACGCCACCGTGGCCGAGATGCACCCCTGCCGCAACGCCCGCCGCCTCACCGACCTCGTCGCCCGCCTGCTGCCGGTCTGACGCCCCGCACGGCCACGGGCGGTCGTCAGGCGGCGAGCTGGGGGTAGAGGACGGCGAGGTCGCCGGCGAGGCCGGCCTTGACCTGGCGGGAGAGGTCGTCGGCGAGCACCTCGTGGGCGTCGGACTCGATGCCGTCCAGGGCGCGGTGGGCCACGTCGACCGGGTCCGCCTTGGGGGCGGTGATGCCGGAGGTCAGGTCGGTGTCGACGTAACCGACGTGCAGGCCGGTCACGTTGATGCCGCGCGGCTTCAACTCCAGGCGCAGCGAGTTGGTCTGCGACCAGAGGGCCGCCTTGGAGGCGCTGTACGAGCCGGCCAGGCCGATCCAGGACAGCACCGAGTGGACGTTGAGGAGGTGGCCGCCGCCGTTGCGTTCGATCAGCGGGACGAAGGCGCGGGCGGTGAGCAGCGGGCCGTAGAAGTTGGTCTCGAACTCGCGGCGGACGTCCTCCACCGGCGAGTCCAGGAAGGACGCGTTGACCGCGGCGCCGGCGTTGTTGATCAGGACGGTGACGTCCTGGGCGCGGGCGGCGGCGGCCGCGACGGACGCCGGGTCGGTGACCTCCAGCGCGAGCGGGACGGCCTCGGGGTGGGTGACCGTCCGCGGGTCGCGTGCGGTCGCGTAGACCTTGGCGGCGCCGCGTTCGTACAGCGCGTCCACCAGCGCCCGGCCGATGCCGCGGCTGCCGCCGGTGACGAGGACGGCTGCGCCCTTGATCGCGGTCATGGGAATCTCCCCTCAGAGGAAACCGATCGGTTTCCACCAAGGTAAACCGATCGGTTTCCACCTGCAAGCGGCTGGGTCAGTCCGCCCCGGCCGAGCGGAGCACCGCCAGCACCAGGGTCCGCGCGACCTCCGCCGTCTCCCGCACCGACACCTGCTCCCGCGGGCTGTGCGCGACCCGGACGTCCCCCGGCCCGAACTGCAGCGTCGGCACCCCGGCGGCCGCGTACAGCCGCAGGTCGCTGCCGTACGGCGCACCCCGTTCGCGCAGCGCCGGACCGCCCACCGCGTCCGCGTGCGCCGCCCGGACGAGACCGCCCAGCGGATGCCCGGCGGGCAGCCGGCCGCTGGCGAACAGCCCGCCCGGCCAGGTCACCGACGCCGGGTGCTCCCGCAGCCACGGGTCCGCCGCGCAGGCCCGGGCCACGCACTCCTCCAGGTCCGCCATCGCCGCCGCCGGGTCCTCCCCCAGCCGCACCCCGAGCCGGCCCTCGGCGACCAGCCGGTCCGGCACGCTGCTCGCCCAGTCCCCCGCCCGGACCTTCCCCACCGAGAGCGCGTACGGGATCGGGTACTCCGCCATCAGCGGGTCCGGAGCGGTGTTGCGGGCGGCCTCCAGCCGGGCCAGCGCGGCGTGGACGGGCAGGTAGGCGTCGATCGCGCTCACCCCCTCGTTCCGGGTGCCGGCGTGCGCGGCCCGGCCGTGCACCTCGATCCGGAAGGTCAGCGCGCCGGCGTTCGCCGTCACCAGGGTGCCGCCGGTCGGCTCGGTGATCAGGCAGGCGTCGCCGGTGTACCCGCGCCGCAGGGTGCCGAACGCCCCGAGGCCGCCGTCCTCCTCGCCGACCACGAAGTGCACCGCCACCCGCCCGCGCAGCCGGGCGCCGCTCGCCCGGATCGCGGCCAGTGCGGCGAGGTGCGCCGCCAGGCCGGCCTTCATGTCGCAGGCGCCGCGGCCGTGCACCGCGTCCCCGGCCACCCGGGGCACGAACGGGTCGCCGACCCACTGGGCGGCGTCGCCCGGCGGCACCACGTCCACGTGCCCCTGCAGCACCACCGTCGGGCCGTCGTCCCCGCCGGTGCCCGCCACCAGCCCCCAGGCCTCCTCGCGCGGCGCCTCCGTGCCGGGGAAGTCCGGGTGCGCCCGCAGCGCGGGCAGGTCCATCGACCACAGGTCGGTCTCCAGGCCGAGCCCGTCGAGCAGACCGGCCAGGTGGTGCTGGATCTCCGACTCGGCGGCGCTGCCGGTCACGCTGGGGATCGCGATCAGGTCGAGCAGCGTCCGGGCGACGGCCGCCAGCGCGGCGGCCTCCCGGGCGGTGAGGTCTGCGGTCACGGGCGGGCCTTCCGGTCGGGGCCCGCCCGGCAGCCCTGGCGGGCCGGTCGGAGGGCGGGCCGGTGGGTCGCCCGCCCAGCCTGTCAGAGTGCCCCGCCTGTCAGAGTGCCCCGCCCGGGTCACGGGCCCGCCGGCCGCCCCGCCGGACCTGCGCCGCGGCCCGGGGCGGGCGGGCTCAGACCCGGGCGAGGTCGGCGGCGCCGAAGCCGACCGAGAAGCGGTGGCACCAGATCACCGCGCTGCGGACCCGCTCCAGGTCGGTGCCGGGCGGCACGGTGTAGTTCTGGTTGCCGAGGTTGCCCTTGAGCCGGTCCAGTTCGACCGCGCCCTCGCCGAGCGAGTCCAGCCGCGACTGGGCGGCGGGCAGCGCCGACAGGTACACCCGGACGTCCGGGCCGTCCGAGGTCCGCAGGTCCTCCAGCCGCAGCACCACCGTGCCGTCGGCCAGCCGCACCAGCCGGGCCGTGCCGGTGGTGGGGTGCTCCCCGGCGACGAACCCGCCCCGTGCCAGGTCCACCGGGGCCGCCGGGGCGGTCGTCGCGGCGGCCGACGCGGCCGGGCTCGCGGACACGGACGCGGACGGCAGCGCCTCGTCCACCGAGGTGCTGGTGAACGCCTTCCAGGGCGCGAACAGGTACAACCCGAACCCGCCGACGAGCAGCACCAGCAGGGCGAGCGGAACGGTCACCCGCCGGGCGGGCCTGCGGCGCAGCGGTGCACGGAACTTCACGGTCTCCCCCGGGGGTGCGTCGGACGGCGGCAGACCTCATGGGTACCGCGCGGCCGTCGGCCCGCGCCATGTTCGCGGCCCGGCGGTAAGAAGCCCGTAACCTGCCCGGCCCGCAGCCCGGTTCAGGCCGGCGGCGGCCCCTCGGCGCCCTGCGACAGGTCCTTCACGAAGGTCGTCGCACTGCGCCGCACCGTCATGCCCACCCGCTCGTAGAGGCCGAGCGCGCCGGTGCCCGAATGCGTCCACAGCGTGCAGGAACGCCGGCCGGCCCGGTGGAAGGCCAGGAAGGAGTGCCGCAGCAGCAGCCGCGCGATCCCCCGGTTGCGGTGGTCGTGGGCGACCGCGACCCGCTCGACGTACCCGTCCTCGGTGTCGGGGAGGTCCAGCGCGAGGACGGCGCCGACGACCTGCCCGTCCACGAAGGCCAGCGAGGACATCCGCGCGGCGAACGTCGGCCGCTCCACGGTGTGCTGCGCCCACTCCTCGTACGCCTTGCGGCGCGGCTGCCACTCGGCGAAGGCGTCCTCGGTCAGCCGGTGCACCGCCGGCCCGTCGCCCGCACGGAACGGCCGGACGGTGACGCCCTGCGGGGCCTGCGGCAGCGCCGGCTCCCGGGGCATCGCGATCTCCATCAGCCAGGCCCGCACCAGCGGCCCGTAGCCGCGGGAGCGGACCAGGGCCACGGCCCCCGCGTCGGAGTCCGGGACGGTCTGCACGATCCGCTCGGTCCCCGTCTGCCGGGCGCGCGCCTCCGCCCAGTCCAGCAGGGCGGCGCCGAGGCCCCTGCCCCGGTGCTCCGGGTGCACGTCCACCTCCGACCGCCGGTCGACCCAGGCCCGTGCGGCCGGCCGCCCCTGCGCGTCGTGCACCAACAGCGTGTCCGCGCCCAACTCCAGGCCCGGCCGGGCCAGATCGGCCGCGATCCCGCCCGGGTCGGTCTCCACCTGCCCGTACAGCTCGGTCTCGCACGCCGCCACCAGTCCGTGGATCACCGGCACGTCCTCGGCGCACGCCGCCCGCCCCCGGTACCCCGCCGGCAATCCAGGCACCACACCCGTCATCGGCCCCACACTCCCGCGCAGCAGTCCTCCGGTCCCGGCCCGGCACCGCGTCAGTCTCCGCCACCCCCGCATCCACGGCAACGGATTACCCGAAGCCCGGCACACCCCGCACCTGCCCGCCTAGGCTCCCGCCCATGCAGCAGAGCGCGGGCGGTTCGAAGCAGGCGGCGGCGGACCGGTTGGACGCGGCGATGCGGCAGGCGCTGCTGCCCTCCGAGGCCAGGGTGCGGCTGGGTGCCTGGGCGGCCGACAAGGGCGCCGCCTTCGCTGGGGCGGCGGGCACCGGGATGCACGGTGTGGGGTGCGTACCGGCGCACTGGGCGGGCATCGGGCCGTGGCCGGAGGTGCTCGGGGTCAGGGGCGCGACGGGCACGGTGGCGGTCAGCCGGGCGCAGGTCCGGGAGGCCGTCGGATCGGCGCTGGACGGCGGGCGGTGGGACGAGGCGCTGGTCGTGCCGTACGTCTGGGGGCGCGGCAACCGGCCCTGGCGCGGGCCGGTCGTGCTCGCCGGGATCCTCGCGCACCCGGGGACGGCCGGGGCGCTCGCCGGAGCCGTGCAGGCGTTGACCTCCGAAGGTGCCGTGGCGGCCTACCGGAGGCTGGACGGCGCCGTGCCGGGGCTGGGGCCCGCATTCTTCACCAAGTTCCTCCATTTCGCGGGCCTCGCCCTGGTGGAGGCCGTCCCGGGGCCGCTGCCGCTGATCCTGGACTCCCGGGTGGCGGCCGCCCTGCGTGCCCTGGCGGTGCCGGTCGGCCTGGCCGCCGGGCTGCCGGACACTGCGGAGATCGCCCGGTGGACCTGGTCCGACGGCGGGTGGACGCCGCACCGCTACCGCGTTTACCTGGAGTGGATGCACGCGGCCGCCGAGCAGTTGGCCTCCACCTGCCCGGACTGGCCGGCCAGGCGCCCGGACCTCCTCGAACTCGCACTGTTCAAGGGCGTCTGACGGGTCGCACCCGCCCGAGCGGCGGGCCCGACGTTCACACCGTGCGTGCAGCTCCTCCACCGGTGCCGCCGGGCAGTGGCCGGAGGGGGGCACCGGGTGCGGCCCGGAAGCCGGGTGCCGCTAGGTTCTTGACCGGACGTCCGACGCGCCGGGCGGTCTGAAGAGCGGGGACGAAGGGACGTTGGCGTGCAGGGACAGCTGCTGGGTGAGCGCTACGAACTGCTGGAGCGGCTGGCCCCGGCGGGGGCGGGCGAGCGGTGGCGGGCGTACGACCGGCAGCTCGGTGCTCCGGTCGAGGCGGCCGTCCTGGCGGGGCCCGGTGCGGCGCCGGAGGAGGCCGCCCGGCTCGCGGAGGCGGCCCGCGCCGCGGCCGAACGGCCGGATCACCCGCACCTGGTGACGGTGCTGGACGCCGGAACGGACCCGGCGAGCGGCACGGTGTACGCCGTCCTGGAGCAGGTCGCCGGCCGCAGCCTGGAGGAGGCCCTGGCCGCCGACGGGCTGCCCGGTGCCGCCCGTGCCGCCGAGTGGGCCCGGCAAATCTGCGCGGGCCTGGCCGCCTCGCACGCGGCGGGCACCGTGCACCGGGACCTGCGGCCGGCCCACCTGCTGCTCGCCGCGGACGGCACCGTGAAGCTGCCGGGCCTGGCGGTCGACGTCCCGGAGACCGGGCAGCCGGGCAGCGGTCCGTCCGGGGCACTGGCCGGAGTGCCTTGGATGTCACCGGAGTTGGTGCGCGGCGCGGAGCACGTCGACGAGCGCAGCGACCTGTACGCGGTGGGCTGCCTGCTGTACCAACTGCTCACCGGCAAGCCGCCGTTCGGGCACCGTGAGCCGACCGTGCAGTTCGGTGCGCACCTGCGGGAAGCCCCGGCGCCGCCGAGCAGCCGTCAGCCGGGTGTTCCGGCCGGGCTGGACGAGCTGGTGCTGCAACTGTTGGCGAAGGCGCCCGAGGAGCGCCCGGCGAGCGCCGACGAGGTGCTCGACCGGCTCGACGCCCTCGGACCGGAGGTCGCGGCCGCGGGCAGCGGCCCGGCGGGCTTCGCCGCCCCGGCCCACGAGCCTGCCGCACCCGCCGCACCCGCCGGCTCCGTCGGATCCGCCGTTCCCTCCGCGGGCTTCCCGGCGGCGGCCTCGTTCTCCCCCGTCCCGCAGTCGCCCGCTCCGGCGCCGGTGGACCTCCTCGACCCGTGGGAGGACGAGCACCGGACCTCCTGGTGGCAGGGCTCCGCGGGCCGCCGGGCCGGACTGGTGGCGGGCAGTGCCGCGCTGGCCCTGGCGCTGGTCTCGGGGATCACCTGGGCGGTGAGTGCGCAGGGCGGCAAGGACGGCGGGCCCACGGCGGCCGGTGCGTCCGCGGGGGCCTCGTCGGCCGACGGCGGCGCCGGCTCGACCGGGGAGGTGCCCGCGGACGGTGCCACCTGGGCGCTTCCGTCGACGGACGTACCGTCCGGTTCGGCCGCGGCGTCGGCCTCCGCGACGGGGACCACCGGCGCGCCCGGCGCCTCGGCCGGTGCCACGCCCGGCGCACCCGGCACCGCGGGCGGCGGCGGACAGCCCGGTACGACGCCCGCCCCGGGCACCGCCCCCGCCACCCCGGGGACGCCCACCACCGCCGGACCGACCACGGTGCCGCCGTCCCCGGCGACCTCGGCCGGCACGTACGGCTGCAGCGGCGGCCTGATCGGCAGCTACCCGGTGACCACCGCGTCGGGCGTGGTGTTCGGCTACTTCTACATCTGGTTCGACTCCGCGAGCGGCAAGAACTGCGCCGCCACCATCAAGACGGTCAACAGCGGCTACGGCACGGCCTCCGCGGTGAGCGCGAGCATCAGCCGGTGCTCCCAGACCACGGCGGCGGCGAGCTGCAGCAAGGTCGCCGGCACCACCGCCACGGACCAGGGCAGCTTCGCCAAGTTCGCCGGTCCGGTGCGGGTGGCCGCGGTGAAGACCTGCATCAACGGCTCCGGCAGCATCACCTGGGCCGGGCAGACCGCCACCACCCGCTCGCTCGGCAACCGCGCCGTGCACTGCGGCTGAGACCGCCCGGCGCCGGGACGCCGACCGCCGTCAGTGCAGCACCAGGCTGCCGGTGCGGACGGCCCGGCGCAGCGCCAGGCCGAGGGTGAGGTGCGCGGCGACGCCCCAGAGCAGGGCGACGCCCGCCTCGGCGAGCAGCGGCCCGAAGGAGAACGGGGCGCCCTCGGCGAGGCGACGCATCAGCGCGAGCCCGTGCGTGATCGGCAGGACGGCCGCCAGCCGGGCGGGCAGGCCGTCCTGCGGCACTGGTGTGGTGATGCCGCAGAGCAGCAGGTAGCCGATGGTCGTCCCGGCGGTGAGGTACATCCGGGACTCGGGGTGACGCAGCGAGATCCCGGCGAGCGTCAGCGCCAGGCAGTAACTGCTCAGGGAGACCAGCAGGTTGACGGCGACGACGGCGGGCAGGGCGGGCAGGTGCAGCGGCACCGGCAGCAGCAGCGGCACGACGGCGAGGGCGACGGACGAGGTGAGCATGCCGTCCAGCACCCAGTGCAGGCCGCGGGAGGCCAGCACCAGGAAGGGGTTCGCCCGGGTGACGAGCAGGAACTCCAGCGTGCCGGAGCGCCGTTCGCCGACGGTCGAGGAAACCACGCCGAGCGCGGCGAGCGGACCGAGGGCGGCGGCGTTGCCGAAGGCGATCTCACCGGTGGCCTGCGCGGAGCCCAGCAGGGTGCCGAGGGTCGCGAAGAACAGCACCTGGCAGAGCAGCCGGACGAGCCAGCCGCCCGCCCAGGAACGCCAGGTGAACATGGACCGGTAGTCCTGGTGACTGCTGAGCAGCCCGTGCCCGAACTGCCGCAGCGCGGTCGACAGGGCGACGGTGGTACTGCGGCGCTCAGGCATGGAGGGCCACCTCTCCGGAGCGGACGGACGCCAGGACCCTGCGCAGCACGAGCAGTCCGAGCAGCAGGTGCACGGCCACGAGGGCGGCGAGCAGGGCGACCCGCGGGCCGGCGGCCTGCGCGGTGCCGGCCGCGGCGTCGCGCAGCAGCTGGGCGCCGTGGGCGAGGAAGAAGCACCGGGCGACGGCCCGGACCGGCCCCGGCAGCACGCCGATCGGCACGATCAGCCCGGCCAGCAGGTAGAACGGGTAGGTCAGCGCGTTCTGCAGGGCCCGGGCCCCGCGGACGAGGATCATCACACCGCTGATCAGCAGGGCCGTCGCGGCCACCCCGAGCGCGGTCAGCACGGCCACCAGCAGGCAGAGCCCGGGCTCGGCGATCCGGACGGGCAGGCCGAACCCGAACCGCCCGATCAGCAGCACCTCGGCGAGCACGGGCAGCCCGAGCGCGGTGGTGGTGCCGACCCGGACGGCCAGCGCCGCGAGGTAGCGGCCGGGGGTGAGCAGCGAGGGCTCCAGGGTGCCCTCGCGGCGGTCGGTGTCGACCGTCTCGGCCGCGACGAAGACGGCGTGCGACCACAGGCTCATCAGGAAGGCGGTCAGGGCGACGGTGGTGGCCGCCGACTCCCGGTGGTGGTGCACGAGCGCGGAGAAGAACACCAGGGAGTACAGCGGGATGACGGCGAGCGTGGCGAGCAGGTCCGGTGAGCGGACGATCAGGACGGCCTGCATCCGGGCGGCGGCGATCAAACGACGAACTCCCGGTCCTCGATGACGGATCGGTACACCTCGGTGAGGCCGGGCACGGCGACCGAGATCTCCTCGGCGCGGGCCTCGACGAGCACGGCGAGGACCCGGGTGAGCGCCTCGGCGCCGTCCGGGCGGACGGTGACCGCGCCGCCCGGCCCGAGCTCCACCTCGGTGCCGGGCAGCCCCGCGAGGGCCTCGGCGGCGCGCGGCGGGACGCCGGTGGCGGTGACGGTGCGCCGGGCGGAGACCTCGGCGAGCAGGGTGTCGGCCGCACCCTGCCGGAGGATCGTGCCGTGGTCGATCAGCGCGAGGTGGGAGCAGAGCGCCTGCGCCTCGTGCATGTCGTGCGTGGTGAGCAGGACGGTCGTCCCGGCGTCCCGCAGTTCGCGGACGAGGGTGCGGAAGCCGGCCGCCGAGTGCGGGTCCATGCCGTTGGTCGGCTCGTCCATGACCAGCACCTCGGGGTCGCCGAGCAGCGCCCGGGCGAGGTGGACGCGCTGCACCATCCCGCGGGAGAAGGTCTCCACCCGGTCGCCGGCGCGGGCGGCCAGCCCGAGCCGTTCCAGGAGTTCGCCGGTGCGCCGTTCGGCGGCGCGCGCGTCCAGCCCCTGCAGCGCCGCCCAGTACGAGAGATTCTGACGAGCCGTCAGTCTGCCGTAGAGACCGCGGTCGCCGCCGAGCACCAGGCCGATCCGGCGGCGCACCTCGCGGGGCCGGCGGACGACGTCGTGGCCGGCCACCCGGGCCGTGCCGGAGGTCGGCAGCAGCAGGGTGGTGAGGATCCGCGACAGGGTGGTCTTGCCGGCCCCGTTCGGCCCGAGCAGCCCGAGCACCTGGCCGCGCTCGACGGTGAGGGTGACCCCTTCGAGGGCGGTGACCCGGCGTCCGCGCCGGGCCGTGAACGTCCGGCCGAGCCGGTCGGTCTCCACGACGGCCACCGTTCACCGCCCCCCGGTGCCGGCCGCGGCCGGCCAGGGGTCGAGCCGGTCGAGTTCGTCGAGCGCCCGGGCGTGACAGGCGGGGTCGACGAGTTCGCCCGTCACCATCAGGAAGTCGGCGACCGGGGTCCGCGAGATCAGCCCGCCGTCGAAGCGGTGGTGCACGGCGGCGCGGGGGACGCCGTCGCGCAGCGCGGTCAACTGCAGGCCGTGGATGGTGCGGCCGGCGGCGAGCCGGTCCTCGGCTCCCCCGGCGGACTCCGGGAGGTCCGCGGGCGCCGGAAGGGCGGCCCGGCGGTGCCGCTCGGCCGCGGCGGGCTCGCGCAGGGCATCGGTCAGCGCCGCCGGAACGGTCTCCCCGAGGCCGGGCCGTCCAGCGGTGAGCTCGCAGAGTTCGAGCAGCTCCGGGGCCAGGCAGTGGGCTGCCGCGCTGTCCGCGAGCGGGCCCGCGGCGGGCGCGAGCGGCGAGCCGAGAACGACCGCCAGGTCGATGGAGTCCCGGACGGTGAACGGGCGTTGGAACCGTTCCTCGGCGAGCGCCAGCAGGTCGGCGTGCACCTGGTCGGCGGGCAGTGCGGCCCGGACCGGAACGATGCCGGGCTCGCCGGCGAAGGCGAAGGTGGCCACCTCCACCTCGGCCTCGTGGTCCAGCAACGGGTCCTCGCCGTACCACCACAGGCCGACGAAGCGGTGGTCGACGGCGTCCTGGCGGAGTTCGGTGTAGACGGCGCCCTCGAAGGACTGCCGGCCGCCGAGCAGGGCGACGGCCTGCCAGAGCGCCGCCTCGTCGGGGACGACCAGGTCGAGGTCGCCCGGCGGCCGGAGCAGCCCGCCCGGGTAGTACCGGGCCAGCGACGGGCCCTTCATCACCCGCAGGCCCTCCACCGTGCCGACGAGCGCGACGAGTTCGCGGTAGTGCGCGGCGCGGCGGAGCATCCGGTCGAGTTCGCCGCGCGAACCGGTGCCCATCGGGACGCCCTCGCGCGCCGCGAGCGAGAGGACGAGCGGGGCGAGCACACCGCGGACCTGCCGGGAGGCGGCGAGCAGCGGCCGGACCCCGTCCCCGGGGTCGGTGCCGAGCAGCTCGTGGAGCAACGACAGCGTGAGCGGGAAGTCGGACTGCGGGTCTGCGGACATGACGTCTCCAAGGGGCGGTCGGCAGGGGGACCACTCAGGGGCGGGGGGAACTGCGCGGTCCGGGGGCGGTCGTACCGGCAATCAGGGCCGGCCCCTGGTTCGTACGGCGGCCCACATCCGAATTGCGCAGTTCTCCCCCAGCCTTCGGCCGGGAGGTGCCCCCACGCGCCCCTGACTCGGCTGCCCCCGGTGCCTCAGGGGCGGTCGGCGCGGCGGTAGCCGTAGGACTCCTGCCAGCCGTGGCGCCGCAGTGCGGACACCACAGCGGCGCCGGGGTCGGGGGGCAGGCCGGGGCCGGTGCGGTGGTGGCAGACGTGGCCGACCAGCGGCAGTCCGCACCGGGCGGCCTCGGCGGCGGCGACGGCCACCAGGGCGGGCTGGGCGGCCGGGATGTGCACGGGGTCCTCGATCAGGATGTCCACCAGGTCGACGAACGGGGTGCCGCCGGCGTCGTCGTAGGCGTCGGTGACGGCGGTGGCGTGGCCGATCGGGCGGTCGTGGCCGTCGGCCCAGGCCAGCCAGGTCCGCCGGGCGGGTGCGTGCAGGATCTCCTCGACCGCCTCGCGGACGGCCTCCTCGGCGACCTCCGTCCCGAGGTCGGCCTGGGCTCCGGAGACCGCGGTCGCCAGCCAGCCGCGGACGAGGTCCCGGTGCCGCCCGTCGTCCTCGGTGATCCGTACGGCGGGGGCGGCGGCCCGGCCCGCGGTCGCGGCGGCGTCCGGGGTGAGGTGGAGGTAGCTGATCAGCGGCTGCAGCCGCGGGTCGGCGGGCGTGCCGGCGGGGGTGCGCAGCACGGCGGCGGTGCAGTCGGGGTGGCGGGCGAACAGCTCGGCGAGCAGGCGGCCGGGGTCGGCGAGCAGGGCCGGGTCGGCGTGTTCGACCAGGCACTGCGTCTCACCGGTGAGCGGGTCGGTGTACGGTCCGGCGACCACCGGAAGGCCGTCGAAGCGGTGCAGCAGTCCGGCGTCCTCCGCGGCCGCCAGGTAGGCGGGGCCGACGGCGAACGGGTCCCGGCCGGGCCCGGTCGGCATGGTCGGGTCGGCGGCGGTGTTCACGCCGCCTCCGGGCGGACGACGACGACCAGCCCGTCGGCCAGCTCCCGTGCGGCGGCGGCGACCCGGGCCCCGGTCACCCCGCGCAGGGCGGCGATCTCCTCGTCCGGGTCGAGGTCCGTCCCGGTGAGGGCACGGCGCTCGGCGAGGGTGACGGCGCGGTCCAGCGGGGACTCGGCGGTGAGCACCGTCTCCACCACGGCCTGGTGGACGGCGGCCTCGACGGCCTCCTGCCCGGCCCGGCCGTCCGCGGTCTGCGCGAGGACCTCGCGGAAGGCGTCGAGCACCTTCGGGGCGTTCCCGGGTTCGGCGCCGGCGAGCATCCGCCAGGCCCCGGTGTCGCGGTAGCTGCGCGACCAGGAGCGGAAGGAGTAGGCGAGGCCGTCCTCGTTGCGCAGCCGCGCGTACAGCAGGGAGGCCGGGCTGGCGCCCAGCAGGTGGGCGAGGACGGTGTGGGCGTGCCGGCGGGGGTCGGTGGCGTGCGGGGCGCGGCCGCCGGCGAGCAGCCAGCAGAAGTCGTCGGGCCAGGCGTCGACCCCGCCGGGGCGGACCGGTCCGGGGCGGCCGGGTCCGTCCGGGCCGGCCGGGGCGACGGCGGGCAGCTCGCGCAGGCCACCGGCCTCCAGCGCGGCGGCGATCCGGCCGGCGGGCAGGCCGCCGACCACGGCGACGGCGAGCGGCGCGGTGGCGAGCGCGGCGCGGTGCGCGGCGCGGAGGTCCTCGGTGCCGATCCGCTCGACCGTCTCGGGGCGGCCGCCGACCGGCGAGGCGAGCGGGTGGCCCTCGAACAGCCGTGCCAGGAAGGCGTCCTGGACGGTGTCGGCGGGGTCGGCCGCGGCGGCGGCCAGTTCCTGGAGGACGACCCGACGTTCGGCGTCGAGGGCGGCCCGGGTGAGTTCGGGGCGCAGCAGGGCCCGGCAGACCAGTTCGGCGACGCGCTCGGCGTCCTGGTCGAGCACCTGGGCGTGGATCACCAGGGAGTCCGGGCCGGTCGCGGCGTTGCAGGTGCCGCCGAGGCGTTCGATGTGCTCGCACAGCGGGACACCGTCCGCGAGCGGGACGGACATCACCAGGTGTTCGAGGAGGTGCGCGGTGCCGGCGCCGGTCGCGGGGTCGTGCCGGGCGCCGTGGCCGAGGGCGACGGCGAGGCTGGTGGTGCGCAGGTGCGGCTGGTGCTCGACCAGGACGGGGACGCCGCCGGTCCAGGGGGTTTCGATCACGGTGCATCCCGTCGTGGGCGTGGGGCGCCGCGCACCGCGGCGCCGCCGGTGGCGGTGCGGGCCGGGGTGCCCGGGCGGCTGTGCGCCCGGGTCACCCCGGCCGGCGACGGCATTACTTGCCGGCGCGGACGTTGACCTTGTCCAGACGCGGACGCAGGCCGACCTTGTGGTTGCGAACCATGGTGTTTTCCTCCTCTCCCACACGGGACGGTTGTCGGGACATCCGGGGGATCTCCCGTTCCGCCGCGCTTTCCTGCGGCGGCGAGAGAACATAACCACGACCATCACTCATGAGTCAATAAACTCAGTCAAGGCGATGGCCGCGGCCCGCCCTACCAGGGCGTGATGACACCCTCGAGGATGGAGTCCTTCACGGCCGCCAGCTGCTCGAAACACTCCTGAGCTGCGGTTTCGTCGACCTCGACCGACGCGTCGACAGCCTCGGCCGGCCCGGATCCCTGCACTTCCCCTGCCATGACTCTCCTTGCACAAGCCCTCGCGATCACCGGAGGGCACCGTCGGTGCACCCGATCGGGCGCACCTCACGACCGATACTGACAGAACAACATGACTGTGATAGTCAATTTGCTTGTGACTGTGTCAATATCAACGGGGGCGACCGCCCCGGGGCTCGTCCTCGGCCACGCCGGGGCCGCCGGGCCGGCCCGCGCGCACGCGGCCGCGCTCGGCCGGCCCTTCCGGCCGACCGCCTCCCGGCAGGAGCTCGTCGAGGCCGTCGCGGCCGCCCCCGGCGCTCCGGCCTTCGTGCTGGCGCCCGAGGCCGAGCTCGACCTCGGCCTCACCGGCGAGCTCGCCGAGACCGCGCGCGCCCACGCCGTCCGGCTCGGCGTCCTGCCGCTGCCGCCCGACCCCGCGACCGCCGCCCGTCTGCTCGACCGGTCCGCCCGGGCCGCCGGGGCCGCCGGGGCCGGGCCGCGCCACCCCCACCGCACCCTGCACTACTGCGACTTCCGCAGCGAGGCCGTTCCCGGCCCGCGGCACTCCTACGGCTCCGCGGACTCGGACGCGTTCGTCGCCCGGCTCGCCGAGGGCGCCGAGGCCGTCGTCCTGCACGGCCACGGCAACGGCGCGGACTTCCGGGTCGGCCGGCACGTGCTCTGCCTGCAGGTCGACCCGCTCCGCCCGGCACCCGGCCGCCCCGGCGAGCAGTACCTACCCTGCCAGGGCGGCGGCCCCTGCCGGCTGGAGCACAAGACCGGCTTCCGCGCCTTCCACGGCGCCGGGGCCGTCCGCACCCGGCTGCTGGTGCTGCTCTCCTGCTCCGCCTGGCAGCCCGCCGGCGGACTGCTGGGCCCGCGCTTCCAGCTGGCCCGGCGGCTGCTGGACGGCCCGCACGTGGCCGGCTTCGTCGCCTCCACCCGGATCAACCACGGCACCCCGCAACTGGGCGCCGCCGTCGAGCGGCTGCTCGACACCGGCGCCCCGCTCGGCGAGGTCGCGCTGCGGATCAACCTGCTCGCCGGGGAGGGGCTCGCCTCCTACCTCTGCGTCGGCGACCCGGAGCTCCGCATCCCGGCCGACGCCGGACCCGGCAGCGCGGAGGCACCCGCGGCCGGCTCCCGCGCCCCGGCCCGCCGCGCAGCCCGCCCGGCCCCGGCCGGCGCCGTCGCTGCCGTGCCGGTGCCGGTACCGGACGAGCCGCGCGCCGCCCGGCGGCTGGTGCAGTCCCGGATCGTCCGCAGCGCCGTGGCCGCCGGCGACCGCCCGGACGCCGACCTCGCCCTCGCCGACCGCCTCGCCGCCGCCGCGCTCCGGCCGGACCCGGCCCCGGACGGCGAACTCGACCGCCTGCTCTGCGCGTTCCTCGGTGCCACGCTCGCCCGCCGCGGTCCCGACGTGCACGACTACCTCAGCGGCTCGGTCGGCTACAGCCCCGAGGAGCGCACCGGTCTGCTGCACCACTGCGGCCACCGCCTGCTGCGGCTGCGCATCGTGCCGCGCGACCTGCCCGCCGGCGCCCTCGCCCTGTACGTCTGCGAGCGCTGCGGCTCCGCCCACACCCTGCCACCCGGCGGCGAACCGCCCCGCGCCGTGCTCGGCCCGGCCACGCTCACCCTGCACCTCGCCCGGCCGCTCGCCGCCGGAGGCCGGTACACCGCGGCCCGGCAGCCGATCGGCGGCCACCCCGAGGCTGCCCTGCCGGTCGCCGAACTCGTCCCCGGCGCCCGGGAGATCACCGTGCCGCTGCCGCGGGACGGCGCCCCCGGGCTGCGCCGGATCGCCGTCGCGCTGGTCGCCGACGGCGAGTTCTCCGTCCACCAACTACCGCTCACCGACGACCGATCCACCCGCACGACACCACGAAAGGCAGGCCGGCCGTGCTGGACGCCCTGACGACCCGCTGGGACAAGGACCACCGAGACGGCACCCACCGCTCCCGAGCCCCCGCCGACACCCTGGCCGACTACGGCGGACGGATGGCCCGGATGGGCATCACCCGGCTGGCCAACATGACCGGCCTGGACTGGCTGGGCATCCCGGTCTACAACGCGATCCGTCCCAACTCCCGTTCGCTGTCCGTCTCCCAGGGCAAGGGGGCGACGCACGACGCCGCCCGGGTGTCCGCCCTGATGGAGTCGATCGAGTACTGGCACGCCGAGTTCTTCGAAGGCGCGCTGCGGCACGAGTCGTACCGCGAACTCGCCCGCCGGCAGCCCGTCCTGGACGTCTCGCGGCTGCCGCTGCGCGGCGGCCTCGACACCGTCGGCGAGGGCTCCCGGGAGACCCCGGCCCGCGCCGAACTCCGCACCGACCTGCCGATGCTGTGGACGGAGGGCTTCGACCTGCTCGCCGGGTCGCCGCTCTGGCTGCCGTACGACAACGTCCGGCTGAACAAGGTGGGCATCGACTACGCGGCGACCACCTTCCGGGTCAGCTCCAACGGCCTGGCCTCCGGCAACAACCTGGTCGAGGCCGTCATCCACGGCATCTGCGAACTCGTCGAACGCGACGCGCTGACCATGTGGTGGCAGGGTGTCCGCACGGCCGCCGACGTCGCACGGACCAAGCTCGACCTCGGCACCGTCACCGACCCGGTCTGCCGCGGGGTGCTGGACGCCTTCGAGGAGGGCGGCATCGAGGTCGCCGTCTGGGACGTCACCTGCGACACCGGCATCCCCACCTACCAGTGCTGCGTGGTGGAGCGCGCCGACCGGGTCGCCTGGCGGTCCTTCGGCGCCTGCTGGGGCTACGGCACCCACACCTCCCCCGAGGTCGCCCTCTCCCGCGCGCTCACCGAGGCCGCGCAGAGCCGGATCACCGTCATCGCGGCCAGCCGGGACGAGAACTTCCGCACCATGTACAAGGCGCAGAACGACGCACGGACCCTGGCCCGCACCCGCGAGGTGTTCTTCGCCGCCCCCGGCACCCTGCCCTTCGACACCGGCCGCGGCATCGACCACCCCACCCTCAACGAGGACCTGCGCGCCGTGCTGGAGCGGCTCTCCGCGGCCGGCATCGGGAACGTCGTCGCCGTCGACCTCACCAAACCGGAGATCGGCATCCCCACCGCCAAGGTCGTCGTGCCCGACCTCGAGTTCTACTCCCTGTTCATCGGCTACACGCCGGGCCGCCGGGCCCGGCGGCGGCTGCTCGGAGCCCAGGAGGCCACCCGGTGACCGTCCACGTCTTCCTCGGCCCCAGCCTGCCCGTGGAGCAGGCCCGCGCCGTCCTCGACGCGCAGTACCACCCGCCGGTCAGCTGCGGCGACGTCACCGAGCTGGTGCTCGACCGGGAGCCGCCGAAGGCGATCGTCCTGGTGGACGGCCTCTTCGAGCAGGTGCCGACGGTCTGGCACAAGGAGATCCTCTTCGCCCTGGAGCGCGGCGTGCGGGTCTTCGGCGCCGCCAGCATGGGCGCGCTGCGCGCCGCCGAACTCGCCGCCTTCGGGATGGAGGGCGTCGGCGGGATCTACGAGCGGTTCGCCTCCGGCGAGTACCAGGACGACGACGAGGTCACCATCGTGCACGCCCCCGCGGAGGACGGGTACGTGCCGCTCTCCGAGGCGATGGCCAACCTCCGCGCCGGGCTGGCGGCCGCGCTCGCCGCGGGCGCGGTCACCGCCGCCACCCACGACCTGCTGGTGGACGCCGCCAAGCGGCGCTTCTACCCGGACCGCTCCTGGGGCCGGCTGTACGCCGACGCGAAGGCCCTCGGCGTCGCGGAGGAGGAGACGGCGGCGCTGCGCGCGTACGTCCGGGAGCACCGGCCGGACGCCAAGCGCGCGGACGCCCTCGCCGTGCTGCGGCACGTCGCCGGGCTGATCGACGCCGGTCTGGAGCCGCCGGTCGTCGACTTCGCGCTGGAACCCACCTACTACTGGGAGAAGCTGCTCACGGTCGTCCGGCAGCAGCGTGCCGAACGCGAGCTGCACGAGCGGCTCGGCGCCGGGCCCGCGGAGGTCTACCGGCACCTCGCGGAGCACCGGCCCGCCGTGCTGCGGGCCGCGCTCTGCGACGTGCTCGCCGGGCAGGAGTCCGCCCGGCTCGGCCTGCTCCTCCCCGAGGAGCGGACCGTCCACCACCGGACGGTGCTGGACGGCACCGCCGTGCCGGAGGCCCTGCGCGACGGCCTCGCCGTCCGCGAGGCCACCGCGGAGGCGCTGACCGGCCGGCTGCGCGCCTCGCTCGCCGGGCCGGTGCTCGCCCGGCTGGAGCGGGACGGCCTGGCCGGGCCGGTGGCCGCCGCACTCGCCGCCCCGGACTCCCCGGACACCGCGGCCGGCGCCCCGGCCCGGGGCGTACCGCTGCCCGCGGGCCGCCGCGAGTGACCCGGCCCGGCAACGGGACCGCCCCCGGCACCGTGCAGGTGCCGGGGGCGGTGTGCGTGCGGTGTGCGTACCGCCGGCGGGATCAGCCTCGGCGGGCGGCGGCGACCAGGGCGGCCACATGGCCGACCGCGTCCGCCACCGGCACCTGCACGGTCTCGCCGGAGGCCCGGTCGACGACCTCGACCACGCCCTCCTTCAGACCGCGCGGGCCGACGGTGATCCGGTACGGGATGCCGACCAGCTCGCAGTCGGCGAACTTCACGCCCGGGCGCTCGTCCCGGTCGTCGAGGACGGTGTCCACGCCGGCCTCGCGCAGGTCCCCGTAGAGGCCCTCGACGACCTTGGTGGTGCCCTCGTCCGCCTTGCCGATCGGCACGATCACGACCTCGAACGGGGCGACCGACACCGGCCAGACGATGCCCTTCTCGTCGTGGTGCGCCTCGACCACCGCGGCGATCGCGCGCTCGACGCCGATGCCGTAGCTGCCCATGATCGGCTTGACCCGCTCGCCGTCCGGGCCGAGCACGGTGATGTCCAGCGCGTCGGTGTACTTGTAGCCGAGCTTGAAGATGTGGCCGACCTCGACGGTGCGCACCACCTGCAACGGCTCGCCGCAGGTCGCGCAGGGCTCGCCGGCCGAGATCTCGCGGAAGTCCGCCCAGCCGGTGGCGGTGATGTCCCGGGCGACGTCGACGCCGCTCAGGTGGACGCCGTCCTGGTTGGCGCCGGTGGTCATCGAGCGGCGGCCGCGCAGCGCCTCGTCCACCCACACCGGCAGGCCCTCGACGCCGACGGCGCCCAGGCTGCCCGGGGCGGCGCCGAGCGCCTCCTTGATCTCCTCCGGGGTCGCCGGACGCACGGCGCGGGCCGCGGTGGCGTCCAGGAGCTTCTGCTCGACCAGGGCGTGGTCGCCGCGCATCAGCACCAGGGTGAGGGCGCCGTCCAGCACGTAGACCAGGGTCTTGATCTGGCGGTCGGCGGGCACGCCGTGCTTGGACGCCAGCTCCTCGATGGTGCGGGCCTCCGGGGTGTCGAAGGGCTCGGGAGCGGCGGGGCCCTCCGGGTCCTCGACGGCCGGCAGGGCGGCCGCGGCCTTCTCCATGTTGGCGGCGTAGCGGCAGGCGGTGCAGTGCACGACCAGGTCCTCGCCGGCCTCGGTCGGCGACATGAACTCGACCGAGGCGGAGCCGCCCATGGCACCGCTGGAGGCCTGCACCGGGATCGCGGGCACGCCGAGGCGGGCGAAGATCCGGGTGTACGCCTCGTGGTGCAGGTCGAAGGAGCGGTCCAGCCCGGCCTGGTCGAGGTCGAAGCTGTACGAGTCCTTCATGGTGAACTCGCGCACCCGCAGCAGGCCCGACTTCGGCCGCGGCTCGTCGCGGAACTTGGTCTGGAACTGGTACCACATCTGCGGCAGCTGCCGGTACGAGGCGAGCTCGTCGGCGAGGGTGGTGAAGATCTCCTCGTGCGTCATGCCGAGGGCGATGTCGGCGCCCTTGCGGTCCTTGACGCGGAACATCTCGTCGCCCATGACCTCCCAGCGGCCGGACTTCTGCCAGATCTCCGCCGGGTGCATCGCCGGGAGCAGCCACTCCTGCGAGCCGATGCGGTCCATCTCCTCGCGCACGATCCCGACGACCTTCGACCGCACCCGGACGGCCAGCGGCAGCAGCGAGTAGTGGCCGGCCATCAGCTGGCGGACGAACCCGGCACGGACCAGCAGCCGGTGGCTCGCCGCGTCGGCGTCGGCCGGGTCCTCGCGCAGCGTCGGGGTGTACATCTGGGACCAGCGCATATCTGTCCGTCTTTCCTGTCTGGGTGTCAGAACTGTCCGGTGGAGGGCGCCGTGGCACCCGGGCCGGTCTCCGTCCTCCGCCCCGGCGGTGCGCGGGGCCGGACCCGGACGCCCGCCGGCCGGCTGCCGCGGCACCGGTGCGGCCGAGGTGAACGCTACTGGATCCGGCAGGCGGGGTGGGCGCGGACGGCCGGGAGGCACCCGCCCGATCAGGCGCCGCGCAGGCCGTCGAGGGCGTGCCGCAGGGTCTCCCGCAGCAGTGCCAGCTCGTTGCCGACCGCGATCAGGTCGAAGCCCTCGGCGGCGTACTGCCGGGCTTGCTCCGGCCCGCCGGCGAAGATCCCGGCGAGGCGGCCGTGCCGGCGGGCCGCGGCGAGTACGGCCGCCCGGGCCCGGTCCATCGCCGGGCCGGTCACCACGCCGGGCTGTCCGAGCGAGCAGGCCAGGTCGCCGGTGCCGACGAAGAGGCCGTCGACGCCCGGCACCGCCGCGATGGCGTCGGCCGCGGCCACCGCCTCGGGCGACTCGATCTGCACCAGGCAGGTGGTGCGCTTCGCCGCGTCCGCCAGGTAGCCGGGCAGGTCGTGGAACCAGCCGGAGGCGCGCGCCGGGTTGACGCCGCGGGTGCCGAACGGCGGGTAGCGGCAGGCGTCGGCCGCGGCCCGCGCCTCCTCGGCGGTGTCGACCTTGGGCACCATGACGCCGGCCGCGCCGAGGTCCAGCGCGTGCTCGACGTGGTGCCGGTGCAGGTACGGGACACGGACGAGCGGGGCGCAGGAGGAGCCGGTCAGCGCCTGCAGCATCGGCAGCAGGTCGCCCTTGGACATCGGCGAGGCCTCCAGGTCGAGCACCGCGAAGTCCAGCGGAAGGGTGCCGCAGAGCTCGGCCACCATGCTGCTGCCGCTGAGCAGGAAGAGGCCGAGCGAGGGCCCGTCCGGGCCGGTGCGGCGGGCGAGCGGCGGCCAGCCGTCGAACAGCGGATGGCGGCGGGTCTCGGGTGCGGTCACGTCGGTGTCCTCCGGGTCGGTTCGGCGGGTCGGTACTGCGGGCGGTCCGCCAGCGCAGTGAGCTCCGCCCAGAGCGCGGCGGGCACGGGGAAGGCGTCCGGGGTGCCGGCGGCCACGGTCGGGGCGCGGCCGGGCAACCGGGCGGCGGGACGGCCGGGGGCGGTCGGGACGGTCCGCAGGTGCGCCTCCAGCCGGGCCGCATCCCGGCCGACGGCCGCCGCGGAGCGGCCCAGCGCGTCCACCGGGAAGGCCGCGAACAGCCCGCCGTTGCCCGCGCCGCGGGGCCGGGCGGCGTGGCCGGCCCCGGCGACCGCCCCGGCCAGCACCTCGACCAGGGCGGCCAGCGCGTGGCCCTTGTGCTCGGCGGCGCCGCCGAGCGGGCGCAGCGCGGCCAGCGGCGGCTCGGTGTAGAGCAGCGCGGGGTCGGTGACGGGTCGGCCGTCCGGCCCGGTCAGCAGGTCCGGCGGGACGGGCCGGCCGGCCAGCAGGGCCGAGCGGACGGCGCCCTCGGCGGCGGCGCTGGTGCTCATGTCGACCACCAGCGGCGGACCGGGCGGGGCGGGGCAGGCGAGCAGGACGGGATTGGTCGCCCACACCCCGGCGGTGCCGCCGGCCGGGGCGACCCGGGCGCCGGCGCCGCGGAAGTTGACGAAGCCGAGCAGGACGAGCCCGCGCTCGGCGACCTCCCGGCCGAGCGGGGCGAGCCGGCCGAGGTGCCCGGCGCCGCGCAGCCCGACCACGACCGGGCCGAGGTCGGCGGCGCGGGAGAGCTCGGCCACCAGCCGGCGGCGGACCTCGGCGCCGGGGGCGTCGGCGCCGAGCAGCAGCGAGGTGGTCGGGCCGGTGCGGCGGACCCGGGGCCGGGCGGCCGGGGCGAGCCGTCCGGCCGCCGCCTCCGCCAGGTACTCGGGCACCCGCAGCAGGCCGTGCGAGGGCCGCCCGGCGAGTTCGGCGGCGACCAGGTCGTCCGCGGTCGCGGCGGCCGTCCGGGCCGGGAAGCCCGCCCCGGCGAGGGCCGCCCGGCAGACCGCGGCGGCCTCCGCGGCGGTCACCCGGTGGGCGGGTGCGGGGGCCGCAGGCGCATCGGGCGTCGCGGGTGCGGGCGCCGCAGGCGCATCGGGCGTCGCGGGTGCGACCGCCCGGGGTGCCAGGTCGGCGGCCTCCCGGGCGGCGATGGCGTCGACCACGCCGTCCAGGGTCAGGCGGTCGGTGTCGACCAGCCGCACCCCGGGGACGTCCGGCACCTCGGCGTCGAGGTGGCCCCAGGCGAGCCGGCCGTCGGCCTCCTGCATCTTGTGGTCGCCGCGGATGCGGGCGGCGAGCTGTCCGGGGCCGGCCCGCAGGCCGTAGAAGACCCACTCCAGGTCCGGGTCGGCGAGCAGGTCGGCGAAGCGGTCGAGGGTGCGTCCGGGCAGCATGACGCCGCTGACCACGACGACCTCGGCGCCCCACTCCCGGTAGGAGGCGAGCAGGGCGCGCAGGTTGCGGTCGATCAGCGCGTACTGGCGCTCGTCGGCCCGCCAGGGGTAGACGTCGGCGGCGGTGTCGGTGTCGATCAGCGCGGCGGGGCCGCGGTAGCGGCGGACCAGCCGGCGGCCGACCTCGGTCTTGCCTGCGCCGGGGGCTCCGGTGACCACGACGACCCGCAGCGGGGGCGGGCCGCCGGGGCGGGGCGGGGCGGTCACGTCCGCGGCGAGATGTAGGCGACGGAGGTGGTGGGCCGCCCGGTGACGGCGCAGGGCGCGGCCTCGGAGGCCTCGCGGAAGCCGAGCACCTCGCCGAGTCCCCAGCCGGCGACCTCCAGCACGGTCTCCCGGGTGTCGGCGAGCGGGGCGACGGCGACGCCGCGCTCCGCGAGCACCTCGCGGGCGGCGTCGGCCCGGTCGACCGGCCGGCACTGGCGGCGGGCGAAGCCGCGGGCCCGCCGCAGGTAGCCGGCGCCGACCTCGGCGACGGCGGCGGGCAGCAGGGCGGCCAGCGAGCCGAGGTCGTCGGGCAGCAGCACGGCCTCCTCGCGGGTGTCGCAGCGCACCACGACGGCCCGGATCCGGTCGCCGGGGCGCCGCCGCGGCTGCAGGTAGACCCGGAGCGGCACGCCCTGGCGGCGCCAGCGGCGGTGGTGCCGGCCGGCGGCCGTGCGGCCCTCGCCGGCCCGCAGTTCGCAGCGCAGGCCGCGGGCGGTGAGCAGGTCGACCAGCCGGCCGGCCTCGGCCTGCTGCTCGGCGTCGTCGGTGGTGAGGGTGAGTGCCACGTGCACGGGGGCGAGGTCGGGGTGGACGAGCAGCCCGCCCTCGGAGTCCATGCCGAGCATCAGGTGGGTGAGCACCAGGCGGCGGGTGAGCGCGCCGGTGACGTGGTGGGTGTGCCGGCGTTCGGCGCCCTCGCGGAAGCCGACGTCGTACAGCTCGGAGAAGCGGCTGCCCTGGCCGTAGAGGCAGCCGGTCTGCAGGGTGCCGCCGTGCGGCAGCGGCACGTCGCCGCCGATGGTGGTCTCGGAGACGGCGGTGTTGTTCGTCCACGGGGGCCGCCGGGACCACAGCACCGGGACGTGCATCTCGGTGCAGAGCCGGTCCGCCATGGCGACGGCGTCGGCGAGGCCCTCCCGGGCCTGCTCGGCGTCGGCGTAGCAGGCCTGGAACTCGTAGATGTCGGGGGCCTCGATCGCCCGGAAGACGCTGCGTCCGGAGCGGGCCGGGCGGAAGTAGCGGGCCCGGCGGTAGGTGCGCAGCGGCAGGTCGTGGCGGGAGCGGACGATCCGCGCCCAGTGGGTGTAGACGGCGCCCTCGCCGGTCGGGGTGAGCACCATGCGGCGCCGGTCGGCGGCCCAGTCGCCGTCGTCCCCGGCGTACAGCAGGGAGCCCTCCAGCGGCATGATCCGCCGGGTGGGTTCGAGCACCGAGTCGGGGACGAGCATCGGGTAGTCGTACTGCTCGTAGCCGTGCCGTTCGTAGGTGCGCATGGCGATCTCGTCGAAGCGGCGGATCAGCCGCATGCCGTGCGGCAGGGTGACGGTGGCTCCGGGCAGTTCGATCGGGTCCTGGTCGAGGACGTCGGCCTCGCGCAGCCAGCGGGCGAACCGGCCGAGGTCGAAGCCGCCGTCCTGGAGCGGGGTGTCGACCAGCGCCCGGACCTGCTGGCCGTCGTGCGGCGGGTGCCAGGGCAGCGCGGGCGCCGGGACGGGCGGCGGTTCGGGCAGCACCTCGCCGTGGTGCGGCAGCAGCGGGGCGGTGTCAGGCCGTGGCGGTCGCACGGGCACCCCCGCCCGTGCTCGCGGCGCCGAGTTCGGAGACGCACAGGCGGAACTTGCCGGTGGAGGACTCCGGCATGCGGGTCAGGCTGTCGAACTCGACGGTGAACGGGTAGCCGGTGTGGTGCCGGATGCGCTCGGTGAGTTCGGTGGCGGTGCCCTTGCGCAGGCCCTCCGGCGTGTAGACCTTGATCTGCAGGCGGTCCGGCTCGCTCTGCACCACCTGGAACCAGTGCACCTCGGGGAAGCGCATGAACAGGTAGGAGAACAGGTAGGCGTCGATGTGGTCGCCGGACGGGGTGACGATGAGGTCCTGGAGGCGGCCGGCGACCGGGGTCATGCACGGGTAGGGCAGCGCGGAGGTGTGCGGCAGCGGCGCCGCGAGGTCGCTGGTCTCGTAGCGGATCAGCGGCATGGAGCGGTTGTTGAGGGTGGTGAGGACGAGCCGGCCGGTCCGCCCCTCCTCGCAGGGGTCGCCGTTCTCGTCGAGGAACTCGACGAAGACGTTCTCGGACTGGATCAGCATCGGCCCGCCGCCGGGCTGTTCGTGCGACACGATGTTGGTCTCCCGCATCCCGTACTTGTCGTAGACGTCGCAGTCGAGCACCCGGCCGATGGTCTCCCGCAGGGCGGGCGGCAGCGGTTCGGAGGTGCCCTGGACGGCGCGCAGGCCGGGGATCCGGACCTGGCGGCGCTCGGCCTCCTTGGCGATCAGGTGCATGGCGTTGGAGTAGGTGCTGACCAGGGCGGGCCGGAAGCGGACCAGCCGGTCGAGCACGGAGTCGATCAGCTGCGGGGACAGCCGGAAGGTGTTGAACTCCCGCCGGTTGGTGAGCAGGTTCTCGGCCCGGTCGGTGAGCTGCTTGAACGACCAGTAGATCTCCGAGCCCCACAGCAGGACGAACGGGTCGCCCAACTGCCAGCCGCTGCACCACTCGTAGGTGCGCAGCTGGTGGGCGCGCATCCACAGCCGGAAGTCCGCGTCCTGCTGGAACTGGGCGCGGCGGCCGGTGGAGCCGGAGGAGAAGTTGGTCTGCAGGGTGGCCCGGTCGGCCTCCGAGGAGAGCAGGGCGTCCTGCTCGCGGAGCAGCACGTCGCGGCTGAGCACCGGGAGCTTGCGCAGGTCGGCCGGGGACTCCAGGTCCCGCAGCCCGCGCTCGTCCATGATCCGCCGGTAGTACGGGACGGTCCGGTAGGCGTGCCGGACGGTGGCGCGGAGCTTGTCGAACTGCAGCTCGGCGATCTCGGCCGGGGTGCGCTCCTGGTTGGCGCGGAGCCACTCCAGGCGCTCGCGGACGGAGCCGCGGCCGCGCAGGCGCTGCTCCTGCCAGTAGAGCGGGCCGGCTATTCCTCGGGGAAGATGCATGGCTGACGGCCTTTCAGCGGCGGTGGATCCGCCGGTAGCGGGTCAGGGGCAGCGGCGGCGGGCCGCAGGGGGCGGCGCACCCCGGGCGGGCGGCGAGCCAGGCCGCCCGCCGGTCGGCGAGCTCCTCGATCCGCCCGCCGAACCAGGCGGCGAGGATCGCCGAGTGGCTGTACGAGGTGCGCGGGTCCTCGATGTCGTGGTTGTCGTCCCAGTCGTAGAAGACGGCGTCGCGGCCGGCGGCGAGGGCACCGGTGATCTCGGCGACGACGGCGTCGGGCACCAGCCGGTCCAGGACGTGCAGGTAGGCGGGCAGGTAGACCAGGTAGCGGGCGGTCACCAGGTCGGTGGGGCGCCCGGCGAAGCTGACCGTGGAGGTCGCGTAGTCGAAGCCGGGGCCGCGCAGGTGGTCCGGCGGCCGCTTCTCGGCGGGCCGGGCGAGCAGGCTCAGGTCGGTGCGGCCGTCGACGAGTTTGAGCGCCTGCCAGACGTTCTCCAGCGACTGGGAGGTCTGCGCGGTGCCGGGCACCGGGATCCGCCAGCGGCGGTCGCGGTGGAAGGGGTTCATGGTGGCGAACCGGCGCATCGAGGCGGGTGCGGCCTGGCAGGTGTCGATCAGCAGGCCGTCGCCCGCGCCGAGGGCGAGGCCCTCGGCGCGGGAGACCGCCCGGGTCGTCCCGGCACCCGGCCCGGCCGTCGTCGCGGCGGTCGTCGCGGCGGTCATCGCGGTGCGGCGGCGGGTCGGGCGGCGGCCGGCTCGGTGAGCAGGTCGGCGGCGGCCCGCCCCGGGTCGGCGGTGGGGCGCAGCTCGATCCACCGGCCGTGCCGCCGGACCTCGTGGTACCGCTCCGGGGTGCTGCGGCAGCGCAGCTCGGCGGCGTCGAGGGCGGCCGCGGACCCGTCGGCCGGCACCAGCCGGACCCGGTCCTCGCGCACGTAGGCGGCGAGGCCGTCGGACTCGCCGGCCGGCCGCCACTGCGGGCGCGGCCCGGGGTAGGCGTTGCCGCGCTCCCAGTCGACCAGCCGGACCCCGGCGGCGGCCGCCGCCCGGCGCAGCGGCTCGGGCAGTTCGGCGAACGGCACCACCACGACGGCGGCGCCGAGCCCGGCGTAGACGGCGAGCTCGTCGGTGCGCGGCAGGTCGGTGAGGTACACCACCAGCGGCCCGGCGGGCAGTTCGGCGGGCATCGCCGCGGCGAGCGCCTCGGCGAGCCGCCACTCGCCGTCGTCCTCGGCGGCGGCGAGCGGTCCGGCCGCGGTGCCGCTGCCGGGGACGACGGCGTACGCGCGGGAGCGCCCGGGGCTGCCGAGGACGGACTCCTGCAGCGGCCGGAGCCAGTCGGCGTGGGTCTCGAAGGACCAGGCGTAGTCGAGGTCCTCCTTCTCCAGCATCAGGGTGCTCATGTTGTGGACGTCCAGCGGGGCCTCCAGCGGGGCCCGCTCGACGGTGAAGCCCGCCTCCTGAAGGAAGGTCTCGCGGCGGCGGTTGTTGCTGAGCAGCCGCACGGAGTCGACGCCGAGGTGGCGCAGGATCGCGGCGACCGGCTCGTAGGAGCGGGCGTCGACGGGGGCGTCGAGGCGGCGGTAGACGGCCTCGGTGTCCAGGCCCTCCTGCTGGCGCATCGCGTAGATGGCGAAGTGCGCGGCGATGCCGAGGCCGCGCGCGTCCTGGTCGATGCCGTAGAGCAGCAGGCCGCGGCCCTGCCGGGCGAAGGTGTGCATGGCCTCGTCCAGCTGGTAGCCGCAGTCGCACTGGGCGGAGCGCAGCACGTGGCCGAAGAGGCACGCGGACTCGATGCGCAGCGGCACCGGGGTGCCGTCGTGCAGGTCCCCGGTGTGGACGGCGGCCCATCGATCCCCGTCGAAGTCGAAGTGCCACAGGACGAAGGGGGTTTCGCCGCCGGCCCAGCGCAGCGGCAGGTGGGCGGGGCCGTCCGGGCGGGGTGCGGTGGCGGTCATCGGGCGGCCGCCTCCTCCAGCGCCCCGCCGGCGAGGAGTTCCTCGTCGCGGACGAGCACCATCCGGGTGTGCGAGTCGATGGGGTGGTGCGGCACGCCGAAGGCGAGGAAGTCCAGCGGGTTGTCGTCGATCGGGCCCCGGACGCCGTGCGGGTACTCGGCGGGGACGTAGATGGAGTCGCCGGTGCGCAGCACGTAGTCCCGGCCGTCGATGTGCAGGGCTCCGCGGCCGTTCAGCACGTACAGCAGGTGGGCGCCCTCGTGGACGTGCAGCGGGAAGGCGGTGCCGGGCTGCATGGTGATCCGGTCGACGCCGATCGGCAGGCCGCCGGGCAGGACCGCGCCGGCACCGGCCACGCCGGTGATGTCGGCGAGGTGCACCCCGGCGTCGTCGTACATCGTCCGGCGTGCGCCGTCGAGGACGTTGAGGATGTGTTCGTCGGGGCGGAAGACCTGGTTCATGGGGCAACTCCTCGGTGGGACTGGGGTGCGGCCGGGACGGGGATGCGGTCCAGCAGGCCGGACTCCTCGACGTAGCGGGCGCGCCGGTCGTAGAGCGTCCGGAGCATCCCGGCGGAGCCGTCGTAGCCGGACGGCAGCGGCGAGTCCGCGATCGCGGCGAGCATCGGGAGCCCGGTGACGGCGGTGAGCCGGCGGGCCGTCGGCGCCACCCGGGCGGTGCCGCCGATCTGGTTGAGGACGAACCCGTGCAGCAGGGCACGGAGTTCGGGGACGAGCAGGCCGGTGAGGCCGGCCAGGGCGGCCAGGTGCCCGGAGCGCCGCGGGTTGGTCACCAGGACCACCGGCAGGCCCGCGCGGGCGGGCAGCACCTGGTTGGCGAGGTCGTCGGCGGGCTCCAGCTCGCCCGCGCCCGCGGCGCCCTCGACGAGCAGCCAGCGGCCGCCCGTGCGGACCTTGTCGTAGCCCTGCTGCACGGCCTCCTCGCAGTGGCGGCGCAGTGCGGCGGGCAGTGCGGCGGCGTCGAGGCTGTCCTCGCCGGCTACCGGCGCGGTGCCGACCAGCCTGCCGCGCACCCAGAGGTCGCCCTCGGGGGCGCCCGGGTACGGGAGGTCGACCAGCACCGGGTTGTTCCACCACCGCACGGGGAGCCCGGCGGCGGCGCAGTTGTGCAGGACGCCGCGCCGCCAGGGGGCGACCGCGGTGTACGCCGGGTCGTCGGGCGCGACCACGGCGGTGGCCTTGAACGGCTCGCAGGGCACGCCCCTGGTGTGCAGGGTGCGCAGGATGCCGATGCCGATGCCGGTCTTCCCGGTTCCTGCGGCCGCGCCGAGGACGGTCATCCCGTTCGGCGCGGGCGCCTGCTGTACGGGATCCATGCGGTCACCGCTCCTTCGCCGTGGCCGGACCGGCCGGTCCGGGTTCCCGGGAAGTCCGTGCACGGCCCGCGGCACGGTGCTCCCCCTGTACGCCGAGCACACTCGCAGGTTTGTGACAGTTCAGTCAAGTAGTCAGTCACATTCATGACAGCGCCCCGTCGATGGTATTTGACAGATGAGATGACCAGCGGTGTCATAAATGCGCGACAGCACAGACGGAACAGTTCCAGGCCCGCGGCCCGACCGCGGTCCGACACGGAAGGACGGCCGGCCTTGGCCGAATTCGACTACCGGCGCACCGCACTCCTGGTCATCACGCCCGACGCCGTGCGCCGGCACCTGGCCGGGCAGGTCGTGGCCCGGGTGCGGGCGGCGGGGTTCACCGTCGCCGGCCACCGGCTCTGGCCCGCCGCGCCCCCGGGGCTCGACCCGTTCCACCGGCGCAACGAACCGGTCGCCCGCGACCCGGGGCTGCGCCGCACGGTCGAGGAGCTCTTCGACCTCGGCCCGCTGCTCGCCCTCGCCGTCCAGGAGGGCCCCGGCCGCCCGGCCGACGGCGTCCACCGGCGGCTCGCCGAGCTCAAGGGCCGCGGCGACCCCGCCTGGTCGGCGCCCGGCTCCATCCGCAAGGACCTGGGTTCGATCAACACCGTGCTCAACATCGTCCACTCCTCGGACGACGCCGAGGACACCGCCCGCGAGGCCGCGCTCTTCCTGGAGGCCGGCCCCGGGCTCCCCGAGACCGGCCCGGCGGCCCTGGACGCCGCCGTCCGCGCCGCCGAGCGTGGCCGCCCCCGCGAGGAGCGCGGCCACGACGAGGTGCTCGGCGGCGTGCGCGCCCGGGTGCTGACCGCCGTCCGGCCCGGACTGCCACCCCGGCTGCGCGAGCACGCCGACCGGTGGTGCGACCGCCACGGCGGGGCCGGACTCGCCGGCCCCGGCGGCGGCACCCTGCTCGCCGGGCTGCTGCCGCCCGGCCACGGCATCGACGGCCTCCTCGCGCCGCCCCCGCCGGGCAGCACCCCCGAGCGGCCCGTCCCCGCGGTGGAGACCGCCGCCCTCACCGCGCTCGGCGTCGCACTGGACCCGTGGGAGCACCTCGTCCTCGGCACCTCACGGCACTACCCGCCGCCCGCGGCCGCACCGCCCCGCACCGCCGCCGCACCCGCACCCGCACCCGCACCCGCACCCGCACCGACGACCTAGGAGCCGACCCCGTGTCCGACCTCACCCAGCAGCAGCGCGACAGCTACCGCGAACAGGGCTTCCTCGGCCCGCTCACCCTGATGTCCGTGGCGGAGATGGAGGCGCTGCGCCCCGAACTCGCCGCCGTGCTCGACACCCCCGGCCGCGCGCCCGCCCCCGCCGCCGAGCAGGTCGAGGGACGGCTCGCCGGCCTGGTGGCCGGCCGCAGCGGAGGCGAGAGCCCGGTGCCGTACATGGAGAGCCGTCACCTCGACTCCCCGGCCGTGCACCGCCTGATCACCCACCCCGCCCTGCTGGCCGCCGCCCGCGCGCTGTACGGCGAGGACCTGCTGGTGTGGCGGTCGACCTTCATCGCCAAGGCCTCCGGCGGCCCCGAGTTCCAGTGGCACCAGGACTGGGGCGGCGTCTACGCCCCCGGCGAGGAGTACGGGCTGGAGCCGCCGCTGCACTTCACCTTCTGGATCGCCGTCAGCGACGTCACCGAGGACAGCGGCTGCCTGCGCTTCGTCCCCGGCACCCGGGCCGTGCTGCCCGCCCGGCCGTCCGGCCCCGGCCGCCGGGCCACCCTGCTCGTCCCGCCGGAGCACGTGGACGAGAGCCGCGCCGTCTCCCTGCCGCTGCGGCCCGGCCAGTGCGCCGTCTTCACCGACCGGGCGCTGCACGCCTCCGGCGTCAACACCTCGGGCACCGAACGGCTCGCCCTGGCCGTCCGGATGACCGTGCCCGCGGTCAAGGTCCGCCCGCACTTCCCCGGCCACGCCTGCACCCTCGTCAGCGGCCAGGACCGGGCCGGCCTCAACCGGCTCGCGGAGCCGCCGCGGTGAGCGCACCCGCCGCGCACCCGCCCGAGCCGCTCGACCCGGCCCTGCTCGCCCCGCTCGACCCCGAGCAGGCGCTGCACCTGCTGGACGGGCTCACCTGGCTGCCCGCCGCCGGCCCCGACCGCTGGCGGCGGGTCGCCGACCACCTCGCCGCCCGCCTCCCCGACCGCCCGGCGCCCGCACCGCGGGACTGCCGGGACGCCGCCCGGGCCCTGGCCGCCGCCCTCGGGGAGCCGGGCGGCGCCGGGGCGCTGTACCGCGCGAAGTACGACCTCATCGCGCTGCTGCACCCCGACCCGTGGTTCACCTTCCTCAACATGGGCCACTGCACCGCCGGCCCCGACGGGCCGGACCCGTGCGCCGACCCGGAGCTTCCCGGCACCGGGCGGCACGGCGGCGCGCTGTACGACCTCACCGCCGCGCCCGCCCCGCTGGAGGGCGCGGCGGTGCTGGACGTCGGCTGCGGCCGCGGCGGCGGCACCGCCCGGCTCGCCCGCACCCGCCTCCCCCGCACCGTCACCGGCCTCGACGCCTCGCCCCGGAACGTGGCGCTCTGCCGGCGCGACCACACCGCCCCCGGACTCGACTTCCGGTACGGCGAGGCCGACCGGCTGCCCCACCCCGACGCCTCCTTCGACGCCGTGGTCTCGGTGGAGTCCGTGCACTGCTTCCCCGACGCCGGACGCTTCCTCGCCGAGGCCGCCCGGGTGCTCCGGCCCGGCGGGCACCTGCTGCTCGCCGACGAGTGGCCGGCCGCGGACGCGCACGGCCCGGCCCGCGCCGCCGCCGCGGCCGGGCTGCGCGTCGAGGCGGTGGAGGACATCACCGCCGGGGTGCTCCGCTCGCTGGACCGCCTGCCCGCGGAGGCCGCCCGGCTGCTCGGCACCCTGGACGAGGGACCCCGTGCCGCCTACGCCCGCTTCTTCGCCGACCGGGTCGGCCGCGACTCGGCGGGCCTGTACCGTTCCGGGCGCTGCGTCTACCTGCGGCTGCACGCCCGCCGGGAGGGCTGAGCCGGTGACACCCCACGGCCCGCCCCGGACGGCCGGAATGATCGGAACACTCCTTGACAGCGCTCCGCGACTGATAGTCTCGCGATCGAGTCAAGAAGGGGTGCGCCGTGGCGGACAACCAAGAGCTCGGCAACCGGATCCGGCAGCTCCGGCGGGCCGCGAAACTCTCCCAGGCCGACCTGGCCGGGGACGACCTGTCGCCCAGCTACGTCTCCCTGCTGGAGGCGGGCAAGCGGGTGCCGACCACCCGCGTGGTCGAGCAGCTCGCCGAGCGGCTCGGCTGCGACCCGAAGGCGCTGCTCGGGCTGATGCCGCGCGCCCGCACCGAGGACATCGAGGTCGAGCTCCGCTACGCGGAGATCATGCTGCGCAACGGCGACAGCGAGGGCGCGCTGCGCGCCTACGAGAAGGTCTCCGCCGAGGCCTCGGACGCCGGCCAGGACGACATCGCCGCCCAGGCCGAACTCGGCACCGCCCAGGCGCTGGAGCTGTGCGGGCGGCTGGAGGAGGCCGTGGTGCGCTACGAACGGCTGCACGCCGGCGGCCGGCCCGCCCGGCAGGGCGCCGGCCGGCTCACCGTGGTGGTCGCGCTCTGCCGCTGCTACCGCGAGCTCGGCGACCTCGCGCACGCCGTCGACCTCGCCGAGACCACCCTCGCCGAGGTGCAGCGGCTCGGCCTGCTGCCCACCGTCACCGGCATGGAACTGCTGTCCACCCTGGTCGGGCTGCACTCCGAACGCGGCGACCTGCACCGCGCCTCCTACCTCGCCTCGCTCGGCCTGGAACAGGCCCGGCAGGTGGAGGACCCGAAGGCGCTCGGCGCCGTCTACTGGAACGCCAGCCTGGCGGCCCACCGCAGCGGCGACTCGGAGAACGCCCTGGTGCTGGTGCAGCGGGCGCTGGCGATCTACGCGGAGGGCGAGAACGAGCGGGCCGTCGCCCGCCTCCGCAACGCCTACGCCACCGTGCTGCTGCAGCGCGACGAACCCGACGTCGAGGCGGCCAGGGACCTGCTGCGCCGCAGCGCCGACACCCTCGTCCGCGAGGGCAGCAGCATCGACCTGGCGTACTGCGAGACCGCGATGGCCCGCGCCGAACTGCTCGCCGCCGACCCGGCGGCCGCGGCCGAGCACGCCCGCAGAGCCCTGGAACTGCTCGGCCCCGGCCACCGCCTGGAGACCGCCCGGACGCTGCTCGTCCTCGCCGCGGCACTCCAGGAGCAGGGCGACGAGGCCGGCGCCCGCGAGTCCTGCGAGCGGGGCGCGCTGATGCTGGAGGCGTCCGGCGCGGACCGGCAGGCCGCCTTCGCCTGGGCCGAGCTCGCCGAGATCCTCGACAGGGCCGGCGAGAGCGAACGGGCCGTGCACGCCTACCAGCAGGGCATGCGCTGCCTGGGGCGGCGGGGCAGCCTGCTGCCCCACCGCCCCGGTCCGGCCCGCCGCCGCTGATCAGCAGCAGGCCGGGAAGTCCCCGGTCGTCGCGTCGGTCGACACCACCGCGCCGTCCGCGGTGACCGCACCGCCGGCGACCGGCGACGCGGCCCACCCGAGGACGGCCAGCAGGGCGAGGACGAGGCCGGCACAGGCCGTTCCAACCGGGATTCGACGCATGACAACTCCTGAGTAACCGAGTGCGGGACGGGGGCCCGGCCGGTACGCCGGACACCCCGGTCGGAGCCTGCCGGGAATCCCCCGGACGGCTCCGGAAAGCACCCGCCGGAATGCTCTCCGGCGGTCTTCCGTGCCGTGGTCGACGGCACACAGGAACGCTATCCCGAGCACATCTACAACCGATGTACAACCCGATAAACGCCGCCCGTCCCGCGTGTGCGCCACCGGAATTCCGACCCCGGTGCGACGCGCGTCCGACCGGGGGCCGACAGAAAGGCGGACCGGAGATGAAGAAGGCGACGGAAATGCGGCGGGTCCTGCGGCGGGCGCTGCTCACCGGCGCGGCGGCGGCCGTGCTGCTGCTCGGCACCGCGGGCACCTCCCCCGCGGGCGCCGCCTCCGCGGACATCCCGATCGAGTCCTGGAACAACACCGGCGCCTCCGCCGGGGACACCTCCGGCGGGTCCTCGCCGCACACCGCGGACATCCACATCGGTTCGTGGAACAGCACCGGGGCCGACTACCACCGGCCGCCGACCGTCTCCTGACGCACCGCCCGCCGCCCGGCCGCTCCGGCCGGGCGGCGCACCCGGGTGCCGGGCACCGGGTACACCGCCCGACGGGCCCTCAGGCCGTCCGCGCCGCCACCAGGCCGGCCACCAGGTCCGCGTGGTGCGCGTCCACCGGCAGGCCGAGTCCGGTGAACAGCGCCCGGGCCCGCAGCAGGCAGGCCCGTGCCCGGCCCTCCTCGCCGAGCTCCGCCAGCGCGCGGCCCAGCGCCAGCAGCGCGTGCGCCTGGTCGCGTTCGGCGCCCAGGTCCTCGCAGGCGGCGAGGGCGGCCTCGGCGTGTTCCACCGCCTGCCGGAGCCGGCCCGCCGCCCGCAGGCTGTCGGCCAGCCGGTAGCGGGACTGCGCTGCCCGCACCTCCAGACCGAGGCCGGAGGCCAGCGCCATGCTGCGGCCGAACCACTCCGCGGCCTCCGGGTGGTCCCCCAGCGTGTGCAGGGCCAGGCCCAGCACGTACATCGCGTAGGCCCGGCCGGGGCCCTCCTCCGCAGGGCCGCCGGGCAGGCCCCGCGCCAGGTCCGCGAGCACCTCGCGGCAGACCGCCGCGCCCTCCTCGGCCCGGCCGCCGTACACCCGGGCCAGCGCGACGTTGACCCGGGTGGCCACCTCGCCGGCCCGGTGCCCCAGCCGGCGGGCCAGCTCGACCGCCTCGCCGTAGAGCGCGTCGGCCTCCTCGTAGTCCGCCAGGTACTGGGCGACCAGGCCGCCGTCGTTGAGCACCTGCCGCAGGATCGCGGTGTCGCCGGCCGCCCGGCTGGCGGCCGCGGCCAGCCGGGTCTGGCGGCGCGCCTCGGAGAGCCGGTGCAGGTCGAGCGCGATGTTGCCGCGCAGGAAGCGCGCCCGGCCCTCGGCACGGGCGTCGCCCCGCCGGACGGCCGCCTCGGCCAGCGCGTCCACCGCCTCGGTCAACGGCCCCCGATGCGGGCCGAGTTCGAACGGGCTCAGCATGACCAGCAGGTCGACCGCGTCGTTCAGCCGCTCCCGGTGGTCCGGGTCGGCGCCCTCCCCGTCCGGCGGCTCGGTGCCGATCCGGTGCGCCAGCGCGACGGCCGTCCCGGACTCCGCCGACACCCAGGCCTGCGCCGCGACGCGGTCGGCGAAGGACAGCCCGGCTGCCGACGGCCGGGCGAACACCCGGTCGATCTCGTCCCCCGGGCAGCCCTGCCGGAAGGCCTCGTACCCGGTCGCGGTCAGGAACCCGAGCAGCCGCTGCCGGGCGGCCGCGGCCTCGCCGGGGTCGGTGCGCCGCGAGGTCCGCTGCGCGAAGGAGCGCAGCAGGTCGTGGTACCGGTAGCGGCCGATCCGCAGCGACTCCACCATCCGGACATCCACCAGGGACTCCAGCAGGTCCTCGGCGTCGTCCCGGCCGACCGCGAGCACCGCCGCCGCGGCGTTCAGCCCGATGTCCGGCCCCGGCACCGCGGCCACCAGCCGGAAGGCCCGGGCCTGGTCCACCGAGAGCTGCCGGTAGCCGAGGGCGAACGCGGCCTCCACCGCGAGGTCGCCGATCCGCAGCTCGTCGATCCGGCGGACCTCCACCGCCAGCCGGTCGTTCATGCTGGCGACCGTCCACGCCGGGCGGGCCGCCAGCCGGGCCGCCACGATCCGCACCGCCAGCGGCAGGTGACCGCAGGCCGAGACGAGCCCGAGCGCGGCGGGCCGCTCGGCGGCCAGCCGCTCCGGACCGATCACCCGGCCGAGCAGGCCGAGCGCCTCCTCCGGGGTGAACAGCTCCAGGTCGGTGTGCAGGGTGGCGAGCGAACTCGCCGCCCCCGTACGGCTGGTGAGCAGGACGGCGGAGCCGGCGGTGCCGGGCAGCAGCGGGCGCACCGAGGCGGCCTCGTCCGCGTTCTCCAGCACCAGGAGCAGCCGGCGGTCCGCGAGCAGCGAGCGGAGCAGCGCGGACCTGTCCTCCGCACCGTCCGGCACCGCCTCCGGCGCGATGCCGAGCGCCGTCAGGAAGTTGGCCAGCACGGCCGCCGGACGGCCGCCGTCCGGGCCCTCCCCGCGCAGGTCCGCGTAGAGCTGGCCGTCCGGGAAGAACCGGCGGACCTGGTGGGCGACGTGGAGCGCCAGGGTGGTCTTGCCGACCCCGCCCATACCGGCCACCGACACGATCGCGGGCGACCCGTTCACCGGCGAGACCAGCGCCTCGCCCAGCGCCATCACCAGCGTCTCCCGTCCCACGAAGTCCGACGTGTCGGGCGGTAGTTGGCCGGGCACCGGCAGCACGGCGGCGGCCGGCCGCCGCGGCACCGGCGCTGCCGCGGCCCGCGGCGCGGGGGCCCGGACCGCGGGCTGCGACGGAGCGGCGGCCACGCTCCCGCCGGCCAGGATCCGGCGGTGCTCGGACTCCAGCTCGGCACCCGGCCCGATCCCCAACTCGCCCACCAGGGTGCGGCGTACGGTGCGGAAGGCGGCCAGCGCGTCGGCGGTGCGGCCGGCCTGCGCCAGCGCCCGCATCAGCAACAGGTGGACCCGCTCGCGCAACGGGTGCGCCGCGGCGAGCTCGGTCAGCTCGGGGACGCAGCGCCGGTGGCCGCCGAGCGCGAGGTCCAGGGCGATCCGCTCCTCCAGCAGCGCCAGCCGGCGGTCCGCGAGCAGCCGCCGCCACCGGTCGGCGAACGGCCCGGGGATGCCGGCGAGCGGTTCGCCCCGCCAGAACGCCAGTGCCGCGTCGAGGAGATCGCGCGCCTGGGCGGTCTCGCCGTCGGTGCTCGCCCGCTCGGCGCAGGCCGCCGCCTCCTCCGCGCGGAAGACGTCCACCGCGGAGGTCGGCAGGTCGAGCCGGTAGCCGTCGCCGCCGGTGGCCAGCACCTGGGGGCGCTCGCCGTCCTCCAGGACGCGCCGCCACCGCCAGGCGTACGTCCGGATGATGCCGGTGGCCGTGCCGGGCGGCTCGTCGCCCCAGATGGCCTCCGCCAACTCTCCCGCACCGACGGCGAGTCCGCGCCGCAGCAGGAGCACCGCCAGCATCGCCTGCTGCTGCGGGCCGCCCGTCCTGAGCTGCGCCGCCCCCCGCCGCACCTGCATCGGCCCCAGGACGGAGAGCCTGAGATCGTCCATGGATTCGTGCCCTTTGCCGCTGATCTGCCCCACCCCCGGGGTCAGGCTAGCCCCGGCCCCGGGCGGGCACCCCCGTCGATCGACTGGAATCCCGGGCACCCGGTCGACAGGACGCGGACAACCGGTGCCGCGGTTCGCGCCCCGCTCGTCCGGCCCTCGCCGGGCGCACCGCCGGCCGGACGCCCGGCCGACCCCCGGGACGCGCCCCCGCCCCGCACCGGCCCTGACGACCCGTCCGGGAACACGCCGGCGAGCTGAGCCGATCGAGTGAAGTCGACCATCCCCCGCGCGCCGCCCGGAACCTCGGATACGAAGAATCCCGGAACCCCGCCGAATTCGACCGACTTTACGATCTCCGGACCGCCCGGCATTGCCGTACGAATGCAGGCACTATTCCCGCGAAATCGATCACCGGGCGTATCCGGTTCCTTGCTCTGCGTCGCGGAGCCCCCGTAGTGTCCAGCTCCGTCGGACACCCGTCCGACCGGGGCGGCCGAGTCGCGGCCGCCCCGAGCGCAACCGTACGGAGAAATGGATCCCCATGATCGACATGTCCGTCCTGGAGACCGAGACCGCCGAGCTGCTGCCCAAGCGCGAGGCGCTGAGCCGCTTCAGCTTCAACCTCCACAAGACCACGGTCACCAAGCACGCCGTCGTCTACGCGGAGAACAACTCGGTCTCCTACAACGACCACTCCTGGGACTCCCTGGCGGCCTCGGAGGCGAAGCAGTACATCTCCATCCACCAGTGACGGATGCTCCGCCGCTGACGCCCCGCCGCCCAGCGTGGACGGCCCGGGTGCTGTGAACGGAAGGCGGCCGGCAGGGCAGCCGGCTCGCTGCCGGGCCCCCGACCGGCATTTCTGACCCGTTCACGGAAATCATGCGGAAAGTGTTTCCGGTGGCGCCGGAATCGCCGCCGGAAACACTTTCCGCACTTCCAACGACTGCCAGCCCGGAAGGTGACGTGACCGAGAGCGGACACGGCATCGGCAGCCGGACCCCCATGGCCGCGGAACGCCCGGCGACCGTCGGCGACACCCGACGGCCGGCCGTTCCCGACGCCTGGGCGCGGCCCGGCACCGAGCCTCCCACCGACCCACCGACCGACCCCGGCCAGGCCGGCCCCGCACCGCGGACCGCCGACGGCCCGCACCCCGCCGCCGACGCCCCGCACCGCGTGCCGCGCGACGTCCCGCACGGCACCGCCGAGGACGTGCCGCGGCCCGCCCCCGGGCTCACCCTGCAGGGCGAGTACCGCGACTCCGGCTTCACCACCCCCCGCTACCTCGTCCGGCGGGCCGACGGACAGATGGTCCAGCTCAGCCGGCTGCTCTACCTGGTGGTCGAGGCCCTGGACGGCACCCGCACCCGGCGCGAGATCGCCGAACTGGTCGGCGCCCGCTCCGGCCTGGAACTCGGCCCCGAGCACATCGCCCACCTCCTCGACCACAAGCTCCGCCCACTGGGCCTGCTCGCCCCGCCGGCCGGCAGCGCCGCGGCCGCACCCGTCCCGGTCACCGACCTGCTGCTCGCGCTGCGCGCCCACAAGGTGCTGCTGCGGCCGCCGTCGGTCGACACCGTGGCAGCCGCGCTGTCCTGGCTGCACCGGCCGGTCGCGGTGGCGACCGTCCTGCTGCTCACCGCCGCCGCCGACGTCTGGCTGTTCGCGGTGCACGGGGCGATGGCCCCCGTGCTGAACACCGTGCAGGAGCCGGCCCTGCTGCTCGCCGTCCTCGCGCTGACCGTGCTGTCCACCGTCTTCCACGAGTTCGGCCACGCCTCCGGCTGCCGCTACGGCGGCGGACGGCCCGGCTGCATCGGCTGCGGCATCTACCTGGTGTGGCCGGCGATGTACACCGACGTCACCGACGTGTACCGGCTGCGCCGGCCCGACCGGTTGCGCACCGACCTCGGCGGCGTCTACTTCAACGCGGTGTTCGTCGGCGTGCTGTTCGCCGCGTACTTCGCGACCGGCCGGGACTTCCTGCTGGCCGCCGTGTACGTGGCCCACTTCGAGATCGTCGAGCAGCTGCTGCCCGTGCTGCGGCTGGACGGCTACTACATCCTCGCCGACCTGGCCGGCGTCCCCGACCTGTTCGGCAAGGTCCGGCCGATCCTGCGCAGCATGCTGCCCCGGCGGCCCGTCCCACCCGAGATCGCGGGGCTGAAGCGCTCGTCCCGGGTGATCGTGACGGCGTGGGTGCTCGCCATGGTCCCGCTGCTGGTGGCCGAGGTCGCCTACGTGCTCTGGAACGCGCCCCGGCTGCTGCGCACGGCGGTGGACTCCTTCACCGGCCAACTCTCCGACACCGCCGACGCGTTCGCCGCAGGGGCACCCGCGGCCGCGGCGCTCGGCGTGATCGGCCTGGTCATGCTGCTGCTGCCGACCGCCGGACTGGTCTACCTGGTGGTGCGGCTCGCCCGGCGGGCCGGCCGCGCCGCCGCCCGCGCCCGCTTCACCCCGCGGGGCCGGGCGGTGCTGCTGCTGACGGCCGCCGCCTGCACCGGCGCGGCCCTCGCCCTCGCCTGGGGGCACCGGACCGCACCGGCCCCGCTCGCCCCGCGGCCACCGCCCGCCCGGGCACCGGCCCCCGGCCCGGCGCTCCGGACCGAACTCCCGGTCACCCCCTCCGCGGCACTCGCCCGCCCGTCCCCCGCCGCCTCCTCGACGACGGACGGCTCCACGGCCGCCGCCCCGAATCGCGGCCGGCCGAGTCCGGCACCCGCCCGGCCTCGGGCCGGCCGGACCACCCCCGCCGCCACGCCGACCTCCGCACCGCGCAGCACGGCCACCGCTGCGGCCGGCACGTCCCCGGCCCCCTCGCCGACCCCGTCGGCCCCGGCCGGCGGACCGGCGTCCGGCGAAGCCTCGGCGGCCGCCGCCCCGGCCTCCTCGCCCGCCTCGTCGCCCGCTTCCTCCCCCGCCCCCTGAGCCACCCCTCGAACCGCCTGGAGCACCTCGTGAACCGATCGCACCGCAGCACCCCGACCCGCCGGCTCGGCCGCCTCCTCCGCTCGGGCCCGCTCGTGCCCGCGGTGGCCGCCGCCGTCCTGCTGGTCGGACCGGCCGCCGCCACCGCGGACGCCAGCCAGGTCCGCTACGAGCGGACCAATGCCGTCAGCGTGGCGAGCCCGGTGCACACCCGCGACACCGACGTCGCCTTCGAGATCCGCCAGTTCGGCCGGACGGTCGGCGTCGACGTCGACAACCGGGCGATCGCCACCGCCCGGTACTGCAGCGAGGGGCAGCACTGCCGCGCCGTGGCCCTCTCCTTCCAGATCGTCACCACCGGCGGCAGCAACGTGCACGTCGACGCCGACAACAACAGCAAGGCGACCACCGTGCACTGCGCCGGTTGCCAGGCCGTGGCCGGCGCCTACCAGTTCGTCATCAACACCCCGCAGCCCGTCCGGCTCGGCCAGGACGCGCTGCGCGAACTGGCGGCGGTCGAGAAGGCCGTGCGCTCGGCCGCACGGACCCAGGACCCGGCGCAGCTGAAGGCCACCGTCGACGCGAAGGTCGTCGAGATCACCGACATCCTGCAGGCAGCCGTCGCCGCGCAGCCCGCCGCCCCGGCCGCCCCGTCGAACCGCAGCCTGGCCGAACGGCCCGGGGTGACGGTGCACCGGATGCTCGACGGCTGGCCGGGCAACGACTAGGAGCCGCCGTCACCCACGCACCCGGGCACGTGTCCTCGAAGGCGTACGGGGTGCACACCCCCGTGCCCTTTGAAGACGGTTCCTACGGTGTGCCCGACGGGCCGTCACCCCGGTTCCGCGCCGCTGCCTCGGCCCGCCGTCCGGGCGGCGGGGGCGGCGCGGTCGAGGCCCGGACGACCAGCCGGGTGGGCAGCAGCCGGCGCACCGGCTGCTGCTCGCCGCGGATCGCCGCGAGCAGCGCCCCGGCTGCCGTCCGGCCCTTGGCCTCGACGTCCTGCCGGACGGTGGTCAGGGCGGGCCTCGTCCGGGCGGCCTCGGCGAGGTCGTCGAAGCCCACCACCGACACCTCGCCGGGCACGTCCACGCCGAGGTCGCGCAGCGCCTCCAGGGCGCCGAAGGCCAGGATGTCGGAGAGTGCCAGGATCGCGGTCGGCGGCTCGGGCCCGGCCATCCACCGCCGGACGGTGCGTTCGCCGTCGGCGCGGCTGATCGGCACCTCGGCCAGCTCGACGTCCGCCATGGTGCGGCCGGCCTCGGCGAGCCCGTCGGCGAGGCCCGCGAGGCGGCGGGCGAGCGGGCCGCGGTAGCCGCGGACGGCGGTGTCCGGCCCGGGGTCGAAGGAGAGCACGGCGATCCGGCGGTGGCCGAGCCCGACCAGGTGGCGGACGGCCTCCCGGGTGCCGCGCCGGTCGTCGACGTCCACGCCGGGTGCCTCGGACTGCGGGTCGCCGTCGACCAGCACCACCGGGGTCCGGTGGCGGGCGAGTTCGGCGACCTCGCCGCGGTCGGTCTCCAGTCCGCAGACCACGAAGCCGTCCACGGCGGCGTACGGGATCGCTTCGAGCATGGATTCCCGCAGCGGCGGGGTGAGCAGCAGGGTGTACCCCTCGCGGTCGCACACCTCGCCGACGCCGCGCAGGAATTCGGTGTAGTAGGGGTTGCGCAGGATCGCCGCGAGGCCCTGCGGCAGCAGCACGCCGAGGGCGCGGGTCTGCCCGGCGCGCAGCATCCGGGCGAGCGGGCTGGGCCGGTAGCCGAGTTCCTCGGCGACGGCGAGGATGCGCTCGCGGGTCGCCCGGGACAGCTGGTCCGGGCTGTTGAACGCGAAGGAGACCGCGGTGCGGGAGTATCCCGCCGCGGCCGCCACGTCCCCGGCGGTCGGTTTGCCCCGTCCGCCGCCGGTTCTCCCTCCGGGCATGGTGGTGCCCTCTCCTCTCTCCCCCGCGTTCGCCCGTGCCCCGTCGTCCGGTCCGGTCCTGCGGGTGCCGGCGGGCGGGGAGCCCCGCCCGCCGGCACCCGGCGACCGCTACTTCAGGTACGGGCCGTCGGTGCCGATCTTGCCCGGGGCGGCGTTCTTGCCGCCGAGGTCGAGCACGTAGACCCGCAGGTTGCCCTTGCCGGGCGCGGCGACCGTCAGGGTGCCGTTGGTGACGGTCCTCACGTCACCGGTGACGGCGTCCTTGTAGGTGCCGTTGGGGATCCCGCCGTAGGTGGCGCCGTCGGTGACGGCGACCAGGGCGAAGCTGTCCACGCCGGTGGCGGTGTCGGTGTAGCGGCGCTTGAAGTTCATGCCGCCGCCGCTGATGCCGTCGGTGGAGTACTGGCCCGTCTGCAGGGCAGGGACCGCCCGGCGGATCTGGTTGAGCCGCTGCAGCTGCTTGACCAGCGGCTGCTGCAGGGTGGTGGCGACGGCACCGGTGGCGACGGAGACCACCGAGTAGTCGCTCGCCGTGACCGTGCCGGCGATCTTGTCGCCGTAGTAGGCGCGGCCGGTGGTGGCGAGCGGGCAGGACGGGCCGCAGTCGATCTGCTTGCCGGCCTGGAACTCGATCTCCGAGCCGTAGTACAGCGTCGGGATGCCGCGGAAGGTCCACATCAGGGCCATGTTCTCGGCCCAGGCGTCGGTGCCGCCCGCGTACCGGGTGCTGGACTTGTTCGGGCCGAAGTCGTGGCTGTCCACGTACACCACGTTGTAGGTGGCGTCGTTGTAGCTGTCGTCCGAGTCCTTGCCGTTGGAGTAGGCGTTGTGGGCGTCCCCGAAGTTCATGTGCATCCGCATGTCGATGACGTTCATGCCGGAGAACTGCGAGTGGTCCGGGGTGTGGTACGCGTTGCCGTCGAGGAAGGCGTTGGTGGAGGTGGGCTGGTTGCCGGTGCCGAGCTGCTCCTCGTAGGTGTACTGGTCGAGGGCGGCCTGCACGTCGTCGGCGGTGTAGTCCTTGCGCTCCTTCCAGGTGAAGAACTGGGCGGAGTGGTTCACCGAGCCGCGGTTCCACTTGTCGTTGACGAACGCGCCGACCTCGCCGAAGACGAAGAAGTTCTGCGCCTTCGCCGGGCCCCAGTCCCGGGTGACCCGCTGCTGGATCGCGGGCAGGAAGCGGCGGTTCCAGGTGACCCGCGGCACGTGCACGGCGGTGTCGATCCGGAAGCCGTCCACGCCCATGTCGATGTACTTGTCGTAGGCGCCGATCAGGTAGTTCTGCACCTCGGGGCTCTCGGTGTTGAAGTCCGCGAGGTCCTCGTGCAGCCAGCAGGAGCGCGAGTCCTCGCCCTCCCAGTTGCCGATCCAGCACCGGTGGTAGTACTTCGACGGGAACATGCCCGAAGTCGGCGACGGCCACTGGCAGTTGTAGACGGTGTAGCCCTCGGCGCTCTTGTTGCCGGTGGGCGTGCCCCAGCCGACGCAGGTGGAGCCGGCCGGCTTCTCGGTCGACCACAGGTCGCCGTTGTACCAGGACTTGCCGGTCTTCGGGTCGATCGTCAGGCCGTCGTACTCGAAGCCGGTCTGCTTCTCGTCGTAGTACCAGGACCACTGGGAGTCCCGGACGCCGTACACGGCCGGCACGAACAGGCCCTTGGCGCCCCACCGGGAGCTGTGGTTGTAGACCACGTCCTGGTAGATCTTGATGCCCTTGGCGTGCGCGGCGTTGATCAGGTCCTGGTACGAGGCGCCGGCGGACTCCAGCCGCGGGTCGACCTTGTAGAAGTCCCAGCCGTGGTAGCCGTGGTAGTCGTAGTCGGAGCGGTTGAGGACGACCGGGGTGATCCAGATCGCCGAGAAGCCGAGGCCCTTGACGTAGTCGAGCTTCTGGACGAGGCCCTTGAAGTCGCCGCGGAACATCGGGTCGTTGTTGGCCGCGTTGCCGGACTTCACGTCCTGGCTTCCGCCGCGGTTGTTGCTGCTGTCGCCGTCGTTGAAGCGCGCGGTGAGGACGAAGTAGATCGGGTCCTTGCGCGGGTCGGTGCCGATCATCTCGCCGTCGGCGGGCTGCGGCGGGGCCGTCCCGGTGGTGGCCACGGCCGCGGCGGAGGCCGCGGAGAGGTTCCCGGCCGCGTCCTGCGCCCTGACGGTGTAGGTGTAGACGGTGGTGGCGTCGAGGCCGGTGTCCGAGTACACCGTGGAGCCGGTGTTCACCACGACGGTGCCCCGGGTGCCGCCGGTGCGGGTGACCTGGTAGCCCGTCACCGCCTTGTCGTCGGTGGACGGGTCCCAGGTGAGGACGATCGAGGTGTTGGTGGCGGTGGCCGCGACGTTGCCCGGCACGGTCGGCGCGGTGGTGTCCGGCACCACGGCGGCGCACGGGTCGGCGGCGTTCGCGGTGACCTTGCCGTTCTGCACCGTCACCGTGCCGGACGGGACGACGTAGTTGGCGCCGTTGTTGTTGTCCCAGGTGCCGTTGCCGTTGTTGAAGGTCGCGGCCATCGTCGCGGCGGAGCCCAGCGGGACCGTCTTCTTGAACCAGCCGGTGCAGGCGGCGTCCATGCCGATGCCGGGCACGGCCGTCCAGGCGCCGCCGGCCGGTGCGTAGTGCAGGTTGACGGTGCTCCAGCCGACCACCGCGGTGGAGTAGTAGACCGTCGAGGTGGTGCCGGTGGGGGTCGGACCGGGCGAGGGGGCGGTGCCGCCGCCCGCGCACGGGTCGCTGTGGGCGATCACGCCGTCCTTGACGGTGATCGAGCCGGTGCCCAGGGCGTAGTTGCGGCCACCGTTGTTGTCCCAGGTGCCGGAGCCGTTGTTGAAGGTGGCCTGCAGCCCGGTGGCGGAGCCGAGGTCGACCGTCTTCTTCACCCAGTCCGTGCAGGCCGCCTCCATGGCGACGCCCGGAACGGTCGTCCAGCTGCCGCCGTCCGGGGCCCAGTGCAGGTTGTACGTCGACCAGTTGCGGGTCTTGGTGTAGTAGAAGACGGTCGCCGTGTTGGAGGCCGTGGCCTCGGTGGTGGCCGCGTTCGCCGCGCCGCCCAGTGGCGCCGTGGACAGCAGCGTGGCCGCGAGACCGGCCGCCGCGGTCAGGGCGACGGCCGTGGGCCGCCGCCGGTGACGTGATCGCGATGTCACAGTGAACCCCTCGGGTGGTGCCGCAGGCAGGGGGGAACCCGGCTCCACCGCACCCGGGGACACGGGAGCAGCGTGGGGGACGGAGACACGGGGCTGCCGGAGCGGCAGGAACAGGTGGGTGGGTGGTGCGGGGTCGTGCGGGACGGTGCGGCGGCGCGGGCAGGGGGCCGGCGGCCGGGCGTCTGCGTGCGGCTCCCCGAGCCGGCGGATGCGCCGGCTCCCCGGGTGGGAGGCCGCGGTGGGCGGCCGCTCCACCGCGGCCGCCGCTCCTTGCGCAATTCACCGCAAGAAGCATCAGGAGATTACCGAGCGACAACCCCTCTGTAAACCCTCACCGCAGCGGTCCGGACGCACGGCGCAACCGTTCTGACCTGCCGTCGGATTTCTGAATCGAGCCAGAACGGCCTCTGGCCCGATTCAGGAAGAAATGTCTTGCAGAAACTTTCAGATTTCCCCGGCGAACACCTTGACCCGCCCTTTGCCGCCACGGCATTGTCCTCAGCGACCGGCACCACCCCTGCCGGCCGCCAGCCCGCCGGTCTCCCCCACGCCCGGCGGGCCGCGGGCCCCACCACCCGCAGCCGACACCCTTCCCCCGCACACCGACGCCGGGCCGCCCGGCGCCCGCTCCCCCACCACCACCCGCCGCCGGGCGGCCGGCCCGTGCCGTCAGCGGCCGCGGGGCTTTCCGCGCCGCGCACCGCCCGATCCGCCGGAGGCCCCGGCGCCGCCCCGCGCCCGGCCGCCGGCCGCCGCGGGCCGCTTCGGCTTCTGCTGCTGCGTCTTCTGCTGCTTCTGCCGTTGCTGCTGCCCCGGCTTCTGCTTCGCGTCGGTCCGCTGCTGCGCGGCGGGCTTCTCCTGGGGCTGGGCCCCGCGGCCGCGCGAACTGTTCACCGTCCGCCCGCGGACGATGCCGATGAACTCCTCGACCAGGTCGGTGGTCCGGTCCTCGCGCCAGGAGAGCACCACCTGCGACTGCGGCACGTCCGCGAGCGTCCGGTAGGTGAGGTCACGGCGGTGGTGGAGCCGCGCCAGCGACTGCGGCACCGCCAGCACGCCGATGCCGGCCGCCACCAGCTCGATCGCGTCGGCGGTGGTCGCCGGCCGCTCGAAGGCGGGCAGGCCCGGCAGGCTCTCCCAGCCGATGGTGTCGTCCAGCGGGTGCAGCACGACCTCCTCGGCCAGGTCCGCCACCGCGACCTCCTCGGCCGCGGCCAGCCAGTGGTCCTTGGGGATCACCACGACCGTGGTCTCGGTGTAGAGCGGGATCGCGCTCAGCACCGTCCGGTCCACCGGCAGCCGCACCAGGCCCGCGTCCGCCCCGCCGGACACCAGCACCTCGGTGCCGCCCTCCGCGGGAACGGCCACCAGCGCGAGCGGAACGTCGGGCAGCCTCTCCCCCCAGACACGGATCCACTTGGTGGGGGTCACGCCCGGAACGTACGCCAGCCGGAAGGAGGAGGGGGTCGCCTGCATCTCAGTCACGCAGCCCAGGCTACCCACCGTGATCGGGGCGGGCCTCCGCTCGCTTACCCTTGTCCCTATGACATCGCGCAAGCCCCGGACGATCCAGACGATGAAGCCCGCCACGGCGGCCAAGAAGCTGGGCGTCTACCTCGAGGCCACCCCCGACGAGTTCCGGGAGGGCGTGGTCTCCCGTGACGAGCTGAACGCGCTGCAGACCGAGCCCCCCGCGTGGCTGGAGGAGCTGCGCCGCAACGGCCCGCACCCCCGCCAGGTGGTCGCGGCCCGGCTCGGCGTCTCCGTCTCCGGCCTGGCCCGCGGCGGCGTCAGCGAGGCGCTCACCACCGAGCAGATCGAGGCCCTCCGGGAGGAGAACCCGGAGTGGCTTCAGAAGGAGCGCACGATCCAGGCCGAGGTCCGCCGCGAGACCGTGCGGATCAAGGAGAAGCAGGCCAAGGAGGCGAAGCAGGCCCAGCAGGCCTCCGCCCGCAAGGACCGCTGAGGCCGCACGCCCCGGCACCGCACCGCATTCCACGGGCCCGTCCGGCACCTGCCGGACGGGCCCCGCGCATGCCGGCGGCGGCCGGCACGCCCGCCGCGGGGCCGCCGCCGCCCAGGGGAAGGAGGGCGGCGGCGGCCCGGCGGCGACGCACTGCGTCAGCAGGTGCCGCTGTCGCGCCACACGGCCCAGGAGCCGGGGTCGTTCGGCACCGCGCCGGTCGAGTAGTAGACGGCGCTGTACTTGTGGCCCGCGTAGCCGACGGCGTCACCGGGCACGTACGACCTCGCCGCGCTCCAGGCGGCCGGGCAGGCCGTGCCGCCGCCCCCGCCGCCGGTGGCGGTGGTGGTCGCGGTGACGGCGGCGGACCGGGCGCCCGCCTTCCCCGCGGAGTCGACGGCGGCGACCGTGTACCGGTAGCCGGTACCGGCACCGAGGCCGGTGTCGCTGTACGAGGCGCCGGAGGCCGTGCCGACCTTCGTCCCGCCGCGGTAGACGGCGTACGAGGACGCTCCCTGGACGGCCGTCCAGGCGAGCGAGACGCTGCTCGCGGTGGTGGCGGTGGCGTGCAGCCCCGTGGGGGCGGGCAGGGCGGTCGTCCCACCGGCGCCGCCCGTACCACCGGTGCCGCCGGTACCGCCCGTGCCGCCTCCGGAGCCGACGAACTTCCAGGTGATCCCGGAGACCACGCCGACGTTCAGGTCGGCGAGCTTCTGGAAGGCGGTCTTGCTGAGGTCGATGTGCTCGGCGCTGCAGGAGGGGCACTTGTCCCTGACCGGGACGGTGATCGTCCTGCCCTGGTAGCTGACCTGCACGGAGATGCCCTTGCAGAGGTCGTCGTTGTTCGGGTTCGCCGAGGTCCACCACGAGGTGGAGACGGCGACCAGGTCCTCGGCGGCCGCGTTGATCGCCGTCCCGCAGGCCCCGAACCCGGCGTCGTCGTACCAGGTCATCTTGCCGGTCCTGGACTCGCCGACCGGTATCGAGGCCAGCGCCGAGCCGATGCCGAACACCGTGAGCATCAGGGCGCCGACCAGACCGGCGATCCACCGCCGGCGGATCCGTTTCGGAGCGGAGTGCACGCGTCCTCCTGGAGGGATGGGGGTGGAGTCTCGTCGTGCCCGGCGGATCCGCACACAGCCCCGACTGACTGGTCACCATCAATAACCAACCCCGACCCGCTCGGTCAACACCCGCCCGCCGCCGCCACGTTGGCCGCCCGAACCCGTTCCCCGTCCGTCACCGCAGGTCACGGCCACCGCAGCCCGCCCACCGCACCCGGACGGCCGCCCCCACGGCCGGAACAGCCTTATGCGCCCGTTAAGTTCGCCACAAGGTCGGCACGGCGCGCACATCCCGCCGGGCGCAGGGAGGGACGTGCGCACGACGACGGCCGTTCACCCCTCCTGGCTCCTGTGGTGCTCGGCACGGAGCGAACGGCTGGGCGGTCGGCGAAAATTCCGGGGAACCGCTGCGGCGGTGCGGACACCAGGACAGTGTGGAGTCTTCATTGCCCCGTCAGCAGGATCCGGTCGGCGATCGCCGGGCCTTCGCCGCGCTCTTCGACGAGCACGCCCGGACGGTGTTCGCGCACGCGGCCAGATCGACCGGTGACCGGCATGTCGCCGACGACGTGGTGTCCCTGACGTTCCTGGAGGCCTGGCGGCTGCGGGACAAGCTGCGCGGCGAGGTCCTCCACCCGCGGGCCTGGTTACTGGGGATCGCCACCAACGTGCTGCGCAACACCGCCCGGGCGGCCCGCAGGCACCGCGCGGCGATGGCCCGGATGCCGGCCCGCGAGCCGGTCCCGGACTTCGCCGACGAGGTGGTCGGCAGGATCGCGGATGCCGACACGGCCGCCGCCGCCCTCCGGGCGCTCGGGCAACTGCGGCGCAACGAGCGCGAGGTGTTCACGCTCGTGGTGTGGTCGGGCCTGGGCTATGCGGAGGCCGCGCAGGCGCTCGGGGTGCCGGTGGGCACGGTGCGCTCGCGGCTGTCCCGGGCGCGGGAGAAGCTCCGCCGAAGCGTCGAGGCGCAGGAGACACCAGATCGAAAAACCGTGGAACCGCGGCGCGGCCGCGGACACCACCTCGATGACAGCCGTCCGTCCGCCGGGAGGAAGCCGTGAACACCGCACGTGGGCACCGCGACGAGCGGGACGAGCACAGCGAGCGCCAGGAACTGGCGCGCCTGCTGCCGCCCCCGCCGCACCCGGAGATGGCACCGGAGCCGTTGAAGGAGTTCCTGTTGAACGAGATCGACCTGCACCACCGGGCCCCCGTACCCGCCCGCGCCGCACGACGCTGGCCGCGCCTGCTCGTGGTGACCGCCATCGCCACCGCCGCGGCCGTCGCCGTCGTGGTGAGCACCCAGGGCGGCGGCACGCCGACACAGACGGCCCCGCCGGCCACCGCGGCCTCCGTCCAGCTCCTGGACCGCGTCGCCCAGGCCGCCTACACCCAGCCACAGACCCAGGCCCGCGACAGCCAGTACTCCTACGTCAAGACGGTCGGCCACAGCACCTCGCTCAGCGAGGCCACCGGCGGCGGAATGCAGCGCGCCACCACCACCGAGAACCTGGAGCAGTGGGTCGCCGTCGACGGCACCCGGCCCGGACTCCAGCGCGGCACCGCCGGCGAGAAGCAGATCCCCGCCCCCGGCGGCGGCTCCCTCGACTCGCCCACCTACAAGCTCCTCGCCGCCCTGCCCACCGACCCCGAGGCCCTGCTCAAGCAGATCTACGCCGACGCCGACCTCAACCACGGCACCGGCTCCGGATCCACCACCGGACCCGACCAGGAGGCCTTCACCACCATCGGCGACCTGCTGCGCCGCTCGGTCGCACCGCCCGAGGTCAGCGCCGCCCTCTATCGCGCCGCCGGGCAGATCCCCGGAGTGACGACCGTCGACGACGCCGTCGACGCCACCGGCCGGCACGGCATCGCCGTCGCCCGCACCCACAACGACGAGCGCTCCGAATGGATCTTCGACAAGCAGACGCTGCGCCTACTCGGGGAGCGCACCGTCCTGCTCAAGGACGGCCCCTGGGGCAAGGCCGGCGACGAGGTGACCTCGGTCGCCGTCGTCGCCCGTGGCCTCGTCGACGCTCCCGGCCTCACCCCGAACGGGAGTTGATGCCGGACACCGAGCGCGGACGGACGGAAGGGCCGGAGGCTGCTGCCTCCGGCCCCGCCCGGCCGGCCCCGGGGGGGGGGGGCCCGGGGGGGAAGACCCCCCGGGCGCGGGGGGGGGGGTAAAGGGCCCCCGGGAC
>NZ_JBFBJY010000049.1:0-60530 GCF_040702125.1 Kitasatospora sp. NPDC085895
CGTGCAGCGGGATCGACTGCCCGGACTGGGTGCCGGGCCGGATGTCGACCTCCTCCAGCCCGTCGAGGGTCTGCAGCGGCACCTTGGTGGCCGGCGTTGGTCAGCGACCGTTGAAGGCGTCCTTGAGGCGGGAGAAGAGGCCCTGCTGGCCCGGTGCGAACTGGCCGGACGGGCGCTCCTCGCCGCGCAGCATGGAGAGCCGCCGCAGCAGCTCCTCCTGCTCCGGGTCGAGCTTGGTCGGCGTCTGCACCTCGACGTGCACTATCAGGTCGCCCCGGCCGCCGCCGCGCAGGTGCGTGATGCCCCGGCCGTGCAGCGGGATCGACTGCCCGGACTGGGTGCCGGGCCGGATGTCGACCTCCTCCAGCCCGTCGAGGGTCTGCAGCGGCACCTGGGTGCCGAGCGCGGCGGCCGTCATCGGGATGGTGACGGTGCAGTGCAGGTCGTCGCCGCGGCGCTGGAACACCGCGTGGCTGGTCTCGGCGATCTCGACGTACAGGTCGCCGGCCGGGCCGCCGCCGGGGCCGACCTCGCCCTCGCCGGCCAGCTGGATCCGGGTGCCGTTGTCGACACCGGCGGGGATCTTGACGGTGAGGTTGCGGCGGGCGCGGACGCGGCCGTCGCCGGCGCACTCCGGGCACGGGGTCGGCACGACGGTGCCGAAGCCCTGGCACTGCGGGCAGGGGCGGGAGGTCATGACCTGGCCGAGGAAGGACCGGGTGACCTGGGAGACCTCGCCCTTGCCGCGGCACATGTCGCAGGTCTGCGCGGAGGTGCCCGGTGCGGCGCCCTCGCCGGAGCAGGTGGTGCAGGTGACGGCGGTGTCGACCTGGAGTTCCTTGGTGGTGCCGAAGGCGGCCTCCTCCAGGGTGATCTCCAGGCGGATCATGGCGTCCTGGCCGCGGCGGGTCCGCGAGCGGGGGCCGCGCTGGCCGCCGGCGGCGCCGAAGAAGGCGTCCATGATGTCGGAGAAGCCGAAGCCCGCGGCGCCGAAGCCGCCCGCCCCGGCGCCACCGCCGCCGTTCGGCGACAGCGGGTCGCCGCCGAGGTCGTAGACCTGCCGCTTGGCGGGGTCGGAGAGGACCTCGTACGCGGCGTTGATCTCCTTGAACCGCTCCTGGGTCTTCGGGTCCGGGTTGACGTCCGGGTGCAGTTCGCGTGCGAGGCGCCGGAACGCCTTCTTGATCTCGTCCTGCCCCGCATCCCGTCGGACGCCGAGTACCGCGTAGTAGTCCGTGGCCACCAAATGCTCCGCTTGTTCCGCTTCTGGAAGTGCTTGCGTCCGACCGGCTGCGCCGCCTGGCGCAGCACGCTGTTACGACTCGGCCAGGATCTGACCCACGTACCGTGCCACCGCTCGCACCGCCCCCATTGTGCCCGGGTAATCCATCCGGGTCGGACCGATCACACCCAGCTTTGCCACGCTCTGGTCGCCCGAACCGTAACCGACGGAGACCACGGACGTGGAATTGAGGCCCTCGTAGTCGATCTCGCGGCCGATCCGGACGGTCATCCCGGACTCCGCGGTCTCACCCAGCAGGCGCAGCAGCACCACCTGCTCCTCCAGCGCCTCCAGCACCGGCTGGATGGTCAGCGGGAAGTCGTGCCCGAAGCGGGTCAGGTTGGCCGTGCCGGCCAGCATGATGCGCTCCTCGTTCTGCTCGGCGAGGGTCTCGAAGAGCGTGGCGAGGACGGTGGAGACGACCGGCCGGTCGCCCTGCTCGAAGGCGTTCGGCAGGTCCTCCAGCGCCGCGGGGACGTCCGGCAGCCGGCGGCCGGACGCGTTGGCGTTGAGCTTGGCCCGCAGGTCCGCCAGGACGGTCTCGCCGACGGGGCCGGGGCAGTCGACGATGCGCTGCTCCACCCGACCGGTGTTGGTGATCAGGACGAGCATCACCTTCGCGGGTGCCAGCGCGACCAGTTCGATGTGCCGCACGGTGGAGCGGGTCAGCGACGGGTACTGCACCACGGCGACCTGCCGGGTGAGCTGGGCGAGCAGCCGGACGGTGCGGGCGACGACGTCGTCCAGGTCGACGGCGCCCTCGAGGAAGTGCCGGATCGCGCGCCGCTCGGGCGCGGTCATCGGCTTGACCTCGGCCAGCCGGTCGACGAACAGGCGGTAGCCCTTGTCGGTGGGGATGCGGCCGGCGCTGGTGTGCGGCTGGTGGATGAAGCCGTCCTCCTCCAGCGCCGCCATGTCGTTGCGGACCGTCGCCGGCGAGACGCCGAGGTTGTGCCGCTCGACGAGTGCCTTGGACCCGACCGGCTCCTCGGTGCCCACGTAGTCCTGGACGATCGCCCGGAGCACGGCGAGCCTGCGCTCGTCGAGCGGGCGCACGCCAGCACGCGTGTCGATGAGACGCTCGTCCCTGCGCTCGTTGGCCACGGGGCACGCACCTCCGTCTTCGCCCGTTGGACCTGGTGACCGATCCGACCCTTGGCACTCCGGAAGGCAGAGTGCCAGATTCGTACCTGCCAGTGTAAGGCCCACCCCCGACGGCAGGAACGGGCCTCCCGCGTGATCCTCGACCGATCTCGGGGCCGCGGGCAGTGCCCGGCGCGCCGGTGAGTGGCAGCATCGAAGGCAGCGAGCTACCGAAGGAGCAGCGATGTCGTCGTCACGGCAGCACTCCCGCTTCGCGCCGGACCGCGGCCTCACCGGCCGGATGGTCACGACGATGTTCCTCATCGGCCTGGTCTACGTGGGGTTCACCGGGCTGCTGATCGTCATACTGCGCGGCGCCTGGCCGCTCGTCCTGCTGCTGTCGGGCGGGCTGTTCGTCGTGCAGTTCTGGTTCAGCGACAAGATCACCGAGAAGGCGATGGGCGCCCACGAGGCGTCCCCCGAGGAGTACCCGCAGCTGCACGGCACGATCGACCGGCTGTGCGCGCTGGCCGACATGCCGAAGCCGCGGGTCGCGGTCGCCCGCAACGACATGCCGAACGCCTTCGCCACCGGCCGCAAACCGGAGAAGGCCGTGGTCTGCGTGACCACCGGCCTGCTGCGCCGGCTGGAGCCGGAGGAGCTGGAGGGCGTCCTCGCGCACGAGCTCTCGCACGTGGCGCACCGGGACGTGGCGGTGATGACGGTGGCAGGCTTCCTCGGCGTGCTGGCCGGCGTGACCACCCGGATCGCCCTGTACGGCGGATTCCTCGGCAACAACCGCAACAGCAACGACCCGAACACGGCGATCGCCCTGGTGATCGTCCCGCTGGTGAGCATGGTGGTGTACGCGCTGAGCTTCCTGCTGACCCGCATGCTGTCGCGCTACCGGGAGCTGGCGGCGGACCGCTCGGCGGCCCAGCTGACCGGCCGGCCGAGCGCGCTGGCCTCGGCGCTGACGAAGGTGACCGGGCAGATCGCCGCGATCCCGACGGAGGACCTGCGCAAGGCCCAGCCGTACAACGCCTTCTACTTCGCCCCGGCGCTGAGCGCCCGGGAGGCCGCGACCCAGCTCTTCTCCACCCACCCCTCGCTGGAGAAGCGGCTGGAGCAGCTGGCCCGGATCTCCGCCGAGCTCGGCCGCTGACGGCCGGAGAGGACCGCACCGTGGGATTCCTGGACGCGCTGCTGGGCCGGAGCAAGCCGGTGAAGCCGGACCTGGACCAGCTGTTCGGCATCCCGTCGGCCGCGCTGACCCTGGAGGCGGCGGCCGGGTTCCGGCCGACCGGGCTCGGCTCGGTCTGCTTCGCGGCCGTCGAGGGCGGCGCCTTCGAGGAGGTGAAGCAGCAGGTCCGGGCCCTGCTGGACGCCGACACCGACCGGGGCGGCGTCCCGGTGGAGGGCTCCCGGGACGGCTACGGGTACTCCTGGCTGCTCGCCCGGCACACCCCGGACGAGCTGCCGGACCTGGTGAACGACCTGCACGCGGTCAACAGCGAGCTGGAGGCGCACGGCTTCGGCCCGCAACTGCTGTGCTCGCTGGTGGGCTTCCGCGACGCGGAGGGCCGCTCGCTGGCACTGGTCTACCTCTACAAGCGGGGCACCTTCTACCCGTTCGCACCGATGCCGGGCGGCGGCGAGAAGCGCAACAGCCCGCTGGAACTGCAGGTCAAGGCGATGCTCGGGAACGACCTGCGACTGGAGTCGGACCTCTCCCGCTGGTTCCCGGTCTGGGGCGCCCCGGGCCTCACCGACTGAGGCCCACGGCTCCTCCACCGCGTGCGGGGGCTCTCGGGGGCGCGGGGGCGGGCCCGGCACGCCTTGCGCCGGACGGGGGATGACCGGGTGTCGGGCTCGTAGACTCCCGTCCATGCGCAGCAGGCAGTACGGCCCCGATCTGACCCCGCCGTGGAAGCGGCAGCAGCCGGCTCCGGAGGTGCCCGCCGAGCGGGACCTGGTGGTGGAGGAGGCGGCGACCGGCTTCTGCGGGGCGGTGGTGCGCTGCGAGAAGACCGCGGAGGGCCTGACGGTCACCCTGGAGGACCGGTTCGGCAAGCACCGGGTGTTCCCGATGGTGCCGCGCGGCTTCCTGCTGGAGGGCCGCGTGGTGACCCTGGTGCGGCCCTCCGCGCCGGCGCCCGCCGCCGGGCCGCGGCTGACCGCCTCCGGGTCGATCGCCGTGCCGGGGGCACGCGCCCGGGTCGCCCGGGAGTCGCGGATCTACGTGGAGGGGCGGCACGACGCGGAGCTGGTCGAACGGGTCTGGGGCGACGACCTGCGGATCGAGGGCGTCGTCGTGGAGTACCTGCAGGGCGTCGACGACCTGCCGGCGATCGTGGCGGAGTTCGCCCCGGGTCCGGGCCGGCGGCTCGGCGTCCTGGTCGACCACCTGCTGCCGGGCACCAAGGAGCACCGGATCGCCGAGCGGGTCTCCGGCGACGCGGTGCTGGTGGTGGGCCACCCGTACGTCGACGTCTGGCAGGCCGTGAAGCCCGCCGCGGTGGGCATCGGGGCGTGGCCGCAGGTGCCGCGCGGCGAGGTGTGGAAGGAGGGCGTCTGCCGCCGGCTGGGCTGGCCGGTGGACCCGCCCGCGGCTTGGCGCCGCATCCTCGCCTCGGTCGACTCCTACCGCGACCTCGACCCCGCCCTGCTCGGCCGCGTCGAAGAACTGATCGACTTCGTGACGGCGACGGAGACCCCGTAGGGGCGCGTGGGGTACCTCCACGCGCCCTACGCGGTCAGCCCTTCTAGTCGACGAGGTCGCGGACGACGGCGTCGGCCAGCAGGCGTCCCCGCAGGGTCAGGGCGGCCCGGCCGGCGGCGTGTGCGTCGGGGTCGAGCAGGCCCTCCTCCAGGGCGCGCAGGGCGGCCTTGCGGCCGTCCTCGGTGAGCAGGTCGAGCGGGCAGCCGTCGACCAGGCGCAGTTCCAGCAGGACGCGCTCCACCCGGCGGTCCTCCTCGGCGAGCACTTCCCGGCCGAGGGCGGGGGTGCGGCCCTCGGCGAGGGCCTGGGCGTAGGCGGCGGGGTGCTTGGCGTTCCACCAGCGGACGCCGCCGACGTGGCTGTGGGCGCCGGGCCCGGCGCCCCACCAGTCGGCGCCGGTCCAGTAGAGCTCGTTGTGCCGGCAGCGGCCCTCGGGGGTGGTGGCCCAGTTGGAGACCTCGTACCAGGAGTAGCCGGCCCGGCCGAGGGCGTCCTCGGCGATGAGGTAGCGGTCGGCGTGCACGTCGTCGTCGATCATCGGGAGTTCGCCGCGGCGGACGCGGGCGGCGAGCCGGGTGCCCTCCTCGACGATCAGGGAGTAGGCGGAGACGTGGTCGGGGCCGGCGCCGATCGCGGCGTCGAGCGAGGCCCGCCAGTCGTCGTCGGACTCGCCGGGGGTGCCGTAGATGAGGTCGAGGTTGACGTGGTCGAAGCCGGCCTCGCGGGCCTCGGCGACGCAGGCCTCGGGGCGGCCGGGGGTGTGGTGGCGGTCGAGCACCTGCAGGACGTGCTTGCGGGCGCTCTGCATGCCGAAGGAGATCCGGTTGTAGCCGCCCTCGCGCAGCTCGGCCAGGTACGCGGGGCCGACGGACTCCGGGTTGGCCTCGGTGGTGACCTCGGCGTCCGGGGCGAGCCCGAACTCCTCGCGGAGCGCGGCGAGCATCCGCACCAGGTCGCGGGCGGGCAGCAGGGTGGGGGTGCCGCCGCCGAGGAAGACGGTCCGCACGGGCAGGTCGGCGTCGCCGAGGACCTTCCGGGCGAGCCGGATCTCGGCGATCACGTTGTCGGCGTACGTCTCCTGCGAGGCGACCGCGCCGGAGGAGCGCAGTTCGGTGGCGGTGTAGGTGTTGAAGTCGCAGTAGCCGCAGCGGCTGGCGCAGTACGGCACGTGCAGGTAGAAGCCGAACGGCCGGGTGCCGAGCCCGGTGAGGGCGTGGGCGGGCAGCGAGCCGTCGGACGGCACCGGTTCGCCGTCGGGGAGTGCGGAGGGCATGACCCCATTGTCCCGTACGGCTCGGGTTGCCCCGGAGCCGTACGGGACGGCGGACGTCACACCTGGTGCGGGTCCGGTCAGGCCTCGTTGGATCCGGCGTACATCTCGGTGATGGCGTCGGCGTACTCGCGCTCGACCACCGGCCGCTTGATCTTGAGGCTGGGGGTCAGCTCGCCGTGCTCGATGTCCAGGTCGCGCGGCAGCAGGGTGAACTTCTTGATCGTCTGCCAGCGCTGCAGCTCGCCGTTGAGGCGGGTCACGAAGCCCTCGATGAGCCGCTGGGTCTCCGGTGCGGCGACCACCTCGGCGTAGCCCTTGCCGGCCAGGCCGTGCTCGGCGGCCCACGGCATGAGCACGGTCTCGTCCAGGCCGATCAGCGCGGTGCAGAAGTTCCGCTGGTTGCCGATGACCAGGATGTTGCTGACGAACGGGCAGATGGCCTTGAACTTGCCCTCGACCTCGCTGGGGGCGACGTACTTGCCGCCGGAGGTCTTGAACATGTCCTTCTTGCGGTCGGTGATCCGCAGGTAGCCGTCCTTGTCGAGCTCGCCGATGTCGCCGGTGTGGAACCAGCCGTCCGGCTCCAGCACCTCGGCGGTCTGCTCGGGCAGCTGGTGGTAGCCGCGCATGACGCCGGGGCCGCGGAGCAGGATCTCGCCGTCCTCGGCGATCCGGACCTCGGTGCCGGGCAGCGGCAGGCCGACCGTGCCGACGCGCGTCGCGCCGTCGCGGTTGACGGTGGAGCCGGCGGAGGTCTCCGTCAGGCCGTAGCCCTCCAGGATCGGCACACCGGCGCCCATGAAGAAGAAGCCGATCTCGGGGGCGAGCGCGGCGCTGCCGGAGACCGAGCCGCGCATCCGGCCGCCGAACGCGGCGCGGATCTTGGCGTAGACCAGCTTGTCGGCGATCTTGTGCTGGAGGTCCAGCGCGAACGGCGCGGTGGCCCGGCCGGTGGCGATCTGGTTGGCCTGGGTGGTGCGGGCGTGGTCGCGGGCGACCTTGGCGGCCCACTGGAAGATCTTGTACTTGGCGCCGCCCTCGGCCCGGGCCTTGCCCGCGATGCCGTTGTAGACCTTCTCGAAGATGCGCGGGGCGGAGGCCATCAGGGTCGGGCGGATCACCGGCAGGTTGTGGATGATCCGGTCCACCCGGCCGTCCACGGCCATCACGTGGCCGGTGGCGATCTGGCCGGAGATCAGCGTCTTGCCGAAGACGTGCGACAGCGGCAGCCACATGAACTGCACGTCGTCGGCGCGCAGCAGCCCGCTCTCCTCCTGGGCCAGGCCCTCGTAGGACCAGCAGTCGTGCACCAGGCGCACGCCCTTGGGGCGGCCGGTGGTGCCGGAGGTGTAGATGAGGGTGGCGAGCTGCTCGGGCTCCAGCGCGTCGACGGCCTTGTCGACCGCGTCGGGATGGTCGACGAGGTACGCGGCGCCGCGCTCCTCCAGCTCCGCCAGGGTGATCACGGTCAGCCCGGCCGTCTCCGGCTCACCGGCGGGGGCGTCGAAGAGGATCACCGTTTCGAGGGCCGGCAGCTCGGCCTTCCGCTCGACCGCCTTGGTGAGCTGCTTCTCGTTCTCGGCGAACATCGCCCGGCTGGCCGAGTTGGCGAGGATGAACGCCGTTTCGTCCGCATTGGTGCTGGGGTACACGGTGGTGGTGGCAGCGCCGGCGCACATGTTCCCGAGGTCCGCGATGATCCACTCGACCCGGGTGGTCGAGGAGACCGCCACGCGGTCCTCCGCCTCGATACCGAGCGACATCAGGCCCGCCGCGACCGCTCTGACCCGCTCCGCGGTCTGCGCCCAGGTCAGCGAGCGCCACTGCTCGGCACCGGGCGCGCCGTCGGCGGCATGCTCGTCGACCGGCACGGGGTACCGGTAGGCCTCACCGTCGGGCGTGGCCCTTACCCTGCTGAGGAAGAGATGGGCCACGGAGGGCGGACGCCGCTCGATCATGGACTGCACGGAACTCAACGAGGACCTCCGGGGGGCGGGTGGCCGAGGGTGAGGGACGGGCGGCCGTGGGGGCAGCCTGGCCCGGCCCGCCTTGTTAACCAGCAAGTAACAAGAACCAGGCAGCAGCCTAGGGCGTGATCGGCCGTTCCGTAAGGGGGTCCGGACAGCTGGCACACCGTCGGAGCTGCAGTGCAGGAGGGTCCGCCCCGGCGACTGGGGCGGTCCTAGCACGAAATACCCAGTCGCGAGTAGACCTAAATGAGGATGCGCGCATCCGCGTCGAGGACGAGAGTGTCACGGTGCTGATCAGACTGTTGCGGGCCCACCTGGGGCCCTACCGCCAACCGATCCTGCTGCTGGTCCTCCTCCAGCTCGTCTCCACCATCGGTGCCCTGTACCTGCCCACGCTGAACGCCGACATCATCGACAACGGCGTGATCAAGGGCGACACCGGCTACATCCTGCAGATCGGCGGCGTGATGATCGCCGTCTCGCTCGCCCAGGCGGTCTGCTCGATCTGCGCCGTCTACTTCGGCGCCCGGACGGCGATGGGCATCGGCCGGGACATCCGCGCCACCGTCTTCGACCGGGTCCAGGGCTTCTCCTCCCGCGAGCTCGGCCAGTTCGGCGCCCCCTCGCTGATCACCCGCACCACCAACGACGTCCAGCAGATCCAGATGCTGGTGCTGATGGCGTTCACCCTGATGGTGGCCGCGCCCATCATGTGCGTCGGCGGCATCGTCATGGCGCTCAACCAGGACGTCCCGCTCTCCGCGCTGCTGCTCGCCGTCGTCCCGCTGCTCGGCATCGTGGTCGTCCTGCTGGTCCGCAAGCTGCGCCCGCAGTTCCGCGGCATGCAGCAGCGCATCGACGGCGTCAACCGCATACTGCGCGAGCAGATCACCGGCATCCGGGTGATCCGGGCGTTCGTCAAGGACGGCCACGAGCAGGAGCGGTTCGGCGGCGCCAACCAGGACCTCGCCGACGTGTCGCTGCGCGTCGGCCGCCTGATGGCCTTCATGTTCCCCGCCGTGATGTCCGTGGTGAACATCTCCAGCGTCGCCGTGCTCTGGTTCGGCGCCCACCGGATCGACAGCGGCGGGATGCAGATCGGCGCGCTGACGGCCTTCCTCTCCTACCTCATGCAGATCCTCATGAGCGTCATGATGGCCACCTTCATGTTCATGATGGTGCCGCGCGCCGAGGTCTGCGCCGAGCGCATCCAGGAGGTCCTCACCACCGAGTCGAGCATCGTGGCCCCCACCGCCCCGGTGACCGAGCTCGACGGCCGCGGCCGGCTGGAACTGCGCGACGTCGAGTTCCGCTACCCCGGCGCCGAGGCGCCCGTCCTGCGCGGCATCGACATCCTCGCCCGCCCCGGCGAGACCACCGCGATCATCGGCTCCACCGGCTCCGGCAAGTCCACCCTGCTCGGCCTCGTCCCCCGGCTCATCGACGCCACCGGCGGCCAGGTCCTGGTCAACGGCGTGGACGTCCGGGAGATCGACCCGTCCCGGCTGTCCGAGGTCATCGGCGTGGTCCCGCAGAAGCCCTACCTCTTCTCCGGCACCGTCGCCTCCAACCTCCGCTACGGCCGGCCCGAGGCCACCGACGACGAACTCTGGGAGGCACTGGCCACCGCCCAGGCCAAGGAGTTCGTCGAGAAGTTCCCGGAGGGCCTGGACGCCCCGATCTCCCAGGGCGGCTCCAACGTCTCCGGCGGCCAGCGGCAGCGCCTGGCGATCGCCCGCGCGCTCGTCCGCAAGCCGGAGATCTACCTCTTCGACGACTCCTTCTCGGCCCTCGACTACGCCACCGACGCCAAGCTGCGCCGGGCCCTGGCCAGCGAGACCTCCGACGCCACGGTCGTCATCGTCGCCCAGCGGGTCTCCACCATCCGCGACGCGGACCGGATCATCGTGCTCGACGAGGGCGCCGTCGTCGGCAGTGGCACCCACCGGGAGCTGATGGCCGACAACCCGACCTACCGGGAGATCGTCCTCTCCCAGCTCACCGAACAGGAGGCGGCGTGACCACCCCCGGCCAGAAGCCCCAGCGCAGCGCCTCGCAGGAGGCCGCCGCCCGGCGCGGCCCTGCCGGACCCGGCCGCTTCATGGGCGGCCAGGGCGCCGAGAAGTCCATGGACTTCAAGGGCTCCGGCCGGCGAGTGCTCGGCCTGCTCCGCCCGGAACGCCCGCTGCTGTACGGCGTCCTCGCGCTCGGCGCCGTCAGCATCGGCTGCGCGGTCGCCGGCCCGTACGTCCTCGGCCACGCCACCGACCTGATCTTCGCCGGCGTGGTCGGCGCCCAGGCCCCGGCCGGTGCCACCAAGCAGCAGGTGCTGGAGGGGCTCCGGGCGAAGGGCGAGGGCGGCATCGCCGACATGCTCTCCACCGTGCCGTTCACCCCCGGCCAGGGCATGGACTTCGACGCCATCGGCACCGTGCTGCTCTGGGTGCTGGCGATCTACGTGGCCTCCGCCGTCTTCGGCATCGTCCAGGGCAGGCTCGCCACCACCGCCATCCAGCGGACGGTCTTCCGGCTGCGCGCCGACGTCGAGGCGAAGATCGCCCGGCTGCCGCTCAGCTACTTCGACCGCCAGCCCCGCGGCGAGGTGCTCAGCCGGGTCACCAACGACATCGACAACATCGGCCAGTCCATGCAGCAGACCATGGGCCAGGTGGTGAACTCCCTGCTCACCATCGTCGGCGTGCTGGGCATGATGTTCTGGATCTCCCCGCTGCTGGCCGTGATCGCACTGATCTCGGTGCCGCTGTCGGTCGTCGTCGCCGCCCGGGTCGGCAAGCGGGCGCAGCCCCAGTTCGTCGCCCAGTGGAAGACGACCGGTGCGCTCAACGCCCACATCGAGGAGATGTACACCGGCCACACCCTGGTGAAGACCTTCGGCCGCCAGAAGGAGGCCGCGGAGGTCTTCGCCCGCGAGAACGAGGCGCTGTACGACTCCGCCTTCCGGGCCCAGTTCATCTCCGGCATCATCCAGCCGGCCATGATGCTGATCGGCAACCTCAACTACGTGCTGGTCGCGGTGGTCGGCGGTCTGCGGGTGGCGAGCGGCGCGCTCTCCATCGGCGACGTGCAGGCCTTCATCCAGTACTCCCGGCAGTTCAGCCAGCCGCTCACCCAGGTCGCCTCGATGGCGAACCTGGTGCAGTCCGGCGTGGCCTCCGCGGAGCGGGTCTTCGAACTGCTCGACGCCCCCGAGCAGACCCCGGAGCCGGCCATGCCGGAGCGCCCCGCGGAGCTGGCCGGGCGGGTCGCCTTCGAGGACGTCGCCTTCAGCTACGAGCCGGAGAAGCCCCTCATCGAGAGCCTGTCGCTGAAGGTCGAGCCCGGCCAGACCGTCGCCATCGTCGGCCCGACCGGCGCGGGCAAGACCACCCTGGTCAACCTGCTGATGCGGTTCTACGAGGTCAGCGGCGGCCGGATCACCCTGGACGGGGTCGACATCGCCGCGATGTCCCGTGAGGAGCTGCGCTCCGGCATCGGCATGGTGCTCCAGGACACCTGGCTGTTCGGCGGCACCATCGCCGACAACATCGCGTACGGCGCCGCGGGCGCCACCCGCGAGCAGGTGGTGGAGGCCGCGAAGGCCGCCCACGTCGACCGCTTCGTCCGCACCCTGCCGGACGGCTACGACACCGTGATCGACGACGAGGGCACCGGCGTCAGCACGGGCGAGAAGCAGTTGATCACCATCGCCCGGGCGTTCCTCGCCCAGCCCTCCATCCTGGTGCTGGACGAGGCGACCAGCTCGGTCGACACCCGCACCGAGGTGCTCATCCAGAAGGCCATGGCGCGGCTGCGCACCGGCCGCACCAGCTTCGTGATCGCGCACCGGCTCTCCACCATCCGGGACGCCGACGTGATCCTGGTGATGGAGAACGGCTCGATCGTCGAGCAGGGCTCGCACGACGGGCTGATCGCGGCGGAGGGCGCGTACGCGCGGCTCTACCAGGCGCAGTTCGCCGAGGCGGTGGCCGAGGTCGACTGAGCCGGGCCGCCGCGACGGCGTGCCGGGCGTCGGGGGAGGTCCGGGAACACCGGGCCTCCCCCGAGGCGTGTCCGGGCCGGTGTTGTGGGGCAGGTCATGGCCGTGGGTGCGGCGGACGTCCGTCCCGCCCGGGCAAGATCGCGCTAGCGTGGCCGGGTGACCGACACCGATGCGGCGCTCGCCGACCCGTTCGAGACCTACCGGCGCTACCTGGGCGCCGTCGCCTACCGGCTCCTCGGTTCGGTGGCCGACGCCGAGGACGTGCTGCAGGAGGCGTGGCTGCGCTGGCGGTCCGCCGACCGCGCCGCGGTGGCCGAACCCCGCGCCTTCCTCACCACCGTGGTCACCCGGCTCTGCTACGACCAGCTCGGCTCGGCCCGGGTGCGCCGCGAGGAGTACTACGGCGAGTGGCTGCCCGAGCCGTTGGTCGCCGACGAGAGCTCCCCCGCCGACCTCGCCGAGCTCGGCGAGTCGGTGTCGATGGCGGTGCTCACCGTGATGGAGCAGCTCACCCCGGCCGAACGAGCGGCCTTCGTCCTGCACGACGTCTTCTCGATCGGCTTCGACGAGATCGCCGCCACCCTGGAGCGCAGCCCTCAGGCCGCCCGCCAGCTCGCCTCCCGGGCGCGGCGGCGGGTGAAGGACGGCAGCCGCCGGAGCACCGTCGACCCGGCCGAGCACCGGCAGGCGGTGAGCGCCTTCGCCGCGGCCACGGCCGGCGGCGACCTCCGGGCGCTGCTGGCGGTGCTCGACCCGGACGTCGTCTGGCACTCGGACGGCGGCGGCGTGGTCAGCGCGGGCGTGCGGCCGATCGTCGGCGCCGACCGGGTCTCCCGGCTGGTGGTCGGCCTGGTGGCGAAGTTCATGAGCGCCGAGGCGACGGTCTCCTTCGCCCGGGTCAACGGCGAACCTGGCCTGGTGATCCACTCCTCGCCGGGCGTGGTGGCCGGCGTGATCGCCTTCACCGTCGCGGACGGCCGGATCACCGAGGCGTACGTGGTGGTGAACCCGGAGAAGCTCACGCACGTGAAGTGAGACGCACGTGAAGCCAGACGCACGTGAAGTGAGCGCGCCCCCTGCGCGGAGAACGGCGGAGGCCGCCACCCGGTTCGCCCGGGCGGCGGCCTCCGCCGTACGCGGTACCGCTACTTCTTCTCCTTGGGGGCTTCCGCATCGGTGGACAGCGCGGCGATGAAGGCCTCCTGGGGGACCTCCACCCGGCCGACCATCTTCATGCGCTTCTTGCCCTCCTTCTGCTTCTCCAGCAGCTTCCGCTTGCGGGAGATGTCACCGCCGTAGCACTTCGCGAGGACGTCCTTGCGGATCGCGCGGACGGTCTCGCGGGCGATGACCCGGGAGCCGATGGCGGCCTGGATCGGCACCTCGAACTGCTGGCGGGGGATCAGCTTCTGCAGCTTGCCCGCCATCATGACGCCGTAGTTGTAGGCCTTGTCCTTGTGCACGATCGCGGAGAAGGCGTCCACCGCGTCGCCGTGCAGCAGGATGTCGACCTTCACCAGGTTGGCCGACTGCTCGCCGATGGGCTCGTAGTCGAGCGAGGCGTAGCCACGGGTCTTGGACTTCAGCTGGTCGAAGAAGTCGAAGACGATCTCCGCGAGCGGCAGGGTGTAGCGCAGCTCGACGCGGTCCTCGGAGAGGTAGTCCATGCCCTGGAGGCTGCCGCGGCGGGACTGGCAGAGCTCCATGATCGCGCCGACGAACTCGTTGGGCGCCAGGATGGTGCCGCGCACGACCGGCTCGAACACCTCGGCGATCTTGCCGGTGGGGAACTCGCTCGGGTTGGTGACGGTGTGCTCGCTGCCGTCCTCCATGATCACGCGGTAGATCACGTTGGGGGCGGTGGAGATCAGGTCGAGGTTGAACTCGCGCTCCAGGCGCTCCCGGATGATCTCCAGGTGCAGCAGGCCGAGGAAGCCGCAGCGGTAGCCGAAGCCGAGCGCCACCGAGGTCTCCGGCTCGTAGACGAGCGCGGCGTCGTTGAGGCGCAGCTTGTCGAGGGCGTCGCGCAGCAGCGGGTAGTCCGAGCCGTCCAGCGGGTAGAGGCCGGAGAACACCATCGGGCGCGGGTCCTTGTAGCCGCCGAGCGGCACGGTGGCACCCTTGTGCATGGAGGTGATCGTGTCACCCACCTTGGACTGCCGGACGTCCTTCACACCGGTGATGATGTAGCCCACCTCGCCGACGCCGAGGCCGTCGGCGACCTTCGGCTCGGGCGAGATGACGCCGATCTCCAGCAGCTCGTGGGTGGCGCCGGTGGACATCATCGCGATGCGCTCGCGCTTGGTCAGCTGGCCGTCGACCACACGGACGTAGGTGACCACGCCGCGGTAGGAGTCGTAGACCGAGTCGAAGATCATCGCTCGGGCCGGGGCGTCCTTGACGCCGACCGGGGCCGGGATGTTGTCGACGATGTGGTCCAGCAGGTCCTCGACGCCGAGGCCGGTCTTGGCGCTGACCTTGAGCACGTCCTCCGGGTCGCAGCCGATGATGTGCGCGATCTCCGCCGCGTACTTCTCGGGCTGGGCGGCCGGCAGGTCGATCTTGTTGAGGACCGGGATGATCGTGAGGTCGTTCTCCAGCGCCAGGTAGAGGTTGGCGAGGGTCTGCGCCTCGATGCCCTGGGCCGCGTCGACCACCAGGATGGTGCCCTCGCAGGCCGCCAGGGAGCGGGACACCTCGTACGTGAAGTCCACGTGGCCCGGGGTGTCGATCATGTTGAGGATGTGCGTGGTGCCCGCGTTCGCGCCGGTCTTCGGCGCCCACGGGAGGCGGACGGCCTGCGACTTGATGGTGATGCCGCGCTCGCGCTCGATGTCCATGCGGTCGAGGTACTGGGCGCGCATCTGCCGCGGGTCGACAACACCGGTGATCTGCAGCATCCGGTCGGCGAGGGTCGACTTGCCGTGGTCGATGTGGGCGATGATGCAGAAGTTGCGGATCACCGCCGGGTCGGTCCGGCTGGGCTCTGGCACATTGCTGGGGGTCGCGGGCACCTTGGTCCGATTCTCCGTGTGGTCCGGGGGCCGGGGTGTCCAGGTCATCGCTGACCGGCTTCCCGGGGACCGGACGGTCTCGTCCGATCGATAATGGCTCTCCCTATCCTCCCACGAGCCCGAGCCGCCGTGGCGGCGAGCCGGTCGGGGATGGGTCGGAGACGGGTCGGAGACGGGTCGGGGGCGGTCCGCGGGCCGGTCGGAGGTGCGACCGGGGGCGGTCCGCGGGCCCTTCGGCGGGGGTGGGTCGGGTGCGGGGCCGCACCCGGGTGCGGCGTTCCCCGAGGGCGCGGGGATCCGGAAGGATGGCCGTCCATGATCCTCGAAAGCGCGCTGCTGAACGTCCGGCCCGGCGAGGAGGAGGCCTTCCTCGCGGCCTTCGCCGAGGCCCGGCCGCTGATCGCCGTCCAGCGCGGCTTCCGTTCGCTGGAGCTGCGTCGCTGCCTGGACGAGGGCGGCACCTCGCGCTTCCTGCTGCAGGTGGAGTGGGAGATGCTCGCCGACCACACCGAGGGTTTCCGCGGCTCCGCCGAGTACCTGCGGTGGCGGGAGCTGCTGCACCACTTCTACGAGCCGTTCCCCGTGGTGGAGCACTACGGGGAGCCGGTGCTGACGGCAGGACCGGCCGGGCCAGTCGGGCCGTCGGACCGGTGACGGGACGCGGCCTCCTCATGAGCGGCCCCCTCCGGCGGGGCGGGGGCCCGCGGCCGGGACGGGGCTCCCCCGCTGCGGGTTCCAAGGGGCACCCTCAGGTGGGGAGCCCGGTGGGGCATCCGGCGGGGCGTCCGGTTTGGGGACGGCCGACCGCCCCTGGTAGCGTGGGGCGCTGCACCTGGTTTCGGCATGCCCTCTCAGCTGGTCCGAAGCCGCTCCGGTGCAACCCGTCGAGACCGTTCCACACAGACTGAGGCTCATTCGTGGCGAACATCAAGTCCCAGATCAAGCGCAACAAGACCAACGAGAAGGCGCGCCTGCGCAACAAGGCCGTCAAGTCCTCGCTGAAGACCGCGATCCGCAAGGCCCGTGAGGCCGCTGCCGCCGGCGAGAACGAGAAGGCCACCGTGCTGGCCCGCGAGGCCGCCAAGGCCCTCGACAAGGCCGCCAGCAAGGGCGTCATCCACAAGAACCAGGCCGCCAACAAGAAGTCGGCGATCACCAAGCTGGTCAACGCCGCCTGATTGTCGCGGACACCCCACCGCCTCGGGCGGTGACGGCCCCACCCCGGGCCCGCCCCGGAGGTCGGCGAGATCGTGGCCCTCTACCCGCACCGTCGACCACCCCTCTCGGAACGCACCGGCCCTCTACCCGGAGCCCCGAGACGCACGACTCCGTACCGCACGCGGCCTGCGTTCGCCACGCGGGTGCGGTACACACAGCTCCACCGAGGCGCCGGTCCACCGGCACCTCACAGATTGCCCGTCCGGTACCCACCGGGCGGGCAATCTGCTTTTGCACCACCAGGCCGGCACCGCAGGGACGTCGAGCGCAGGGACCTCGACCGCAGGGGACGTCGGGCGTCGATCACCGAACATCGACGGAAACGGCACGCGGTGCGGCCGAACGGCAACTCTCTGTCACGACCTGCTGGCCGGTATGGTTCGGTCCTACCATCTCGCCGGACGGCCACTGGGGGCTCCGATGTCGACACCACCGCCGCCACCGCACACCGGGGCCTCCCGCGCCACCGGGCCCGGCCCGTACGGACCCGGCCCCTACAGCGGCTTCGGCGGTGCAGTCGGCACGGCAGCGCCGGGCGGGGTGGCGGCACCGGGCGGAGCCGTCGGGCCGGGCGGCATGCGCGGAGCCGGCGCGGCGACCGCCACCGGCGGGGCCGCTCCCGGGGGTTCCGGCTCGGGGCGTCCGAACGGTGGCGGCGCGCGAAGAGGGTTGCTGTGGGGGGTGGGCGGCGTCCTGGTGGCGTCCGCCGTGTGGGCCACCGCCGTGCTGACGGTGCCCTCGCTGGTGGCCACCGGACGCAAGGCGCCGGGTCCGGGCCCGTACCACCTGGTCAGCGACATCTGCACGACGGCCAAGCTGACCTCGTTCGAGCAGCTCTACCCCTCGCAGTACGGCAAGCCGTACCACTACGCGACCCGGCATCCCGCCCTCGACGACATGTACTGCAGCCAGTACCTCAAGAAGACCGGTGCGGACACCGACTACGTCTCCCTGTACGTCGAGGCGCAGTTGCACAAGGCGGTCGACCCCGAGCCCGAGTTCGAGGCGCAGCGGTCGGGCCTGCAGCAGCGGAAGTACCAGATCACCTCGGTCCCCGATCTCGGGCAGGAGGCCTACCTCGGCTACCTGGACGACCCGAGCAGTTCGGACTCCGGCTGGCACTACATCACCCATGTGCTGTACGTCAGGGATCGCGGCCTGACGTACTACCTGAGCTGGTCGGGGTCGTTCCAGGAAGGCAAGACGACGGTGCCGGACCGGGAGCAGATCCGGCAGGCGCTGGTGGTCGACAGCCGGGCGGTGCTGCGGGCACTCGGCGGTTGAGGCGGCAGCCGGGCAGCGTCGCGGGTCGGCCGTGTGAGGGTCGGCCGGGCCACTGTCGGCCGTGCCACCGTCGGCGGTGGCACCCGTGGCGGTGCCACCCGTGGCAGTCCGCTGCCGACGGGCAACCCGCAGGTGTTTGGCAGTAGCGGGTGACCGTCAGTACTGGCGGGCGCCGGATCGGGCCGCGCGGGCCACGGCGACCACAGCGCGTTCCAGGGCGTAGGCGGGATCGTCGCCACCGCCCTTGACGGCAGCATCCGCCTCGGCGACGGCGGTCAGGGCGGCGGCGACGCCGTCGCCCGTCCACCCACGCATCTGCTGGCGGACGCGGTCGACCTTCCACGGCGGCATGCCGAGCTCGCGGGCGAGGTCGGCGGGGCGCATCGACCGGCCTGCGGAGGCCAGTCGGCCGATGCTCCGAACGCCGGAGGCCAGCGCGTAGGTGATGCCGGTGGGCGGCTGCCCCACGGCCAGGGCCCAGCGGAGCCGTTCCAACGCCTCCGCCGCGCGGCCGGTCACCGCGAGGTCGGCCACCTCGAAGCCGGTGGCCTCGGCCCGGCCGCTGTAGTAGCGGGCGACCGCGGCCTCGTCGATCGTCCCCTCGATGTCGGCCGTGAGCTGACTGCACGCGGCCGCCAGCTCGCGCAGGTCGCTGCCGAGTGCGTCCAGCAGCGCCTGGCAGGTCTCCGGGGCCGCCGCACGGCCGAGCCGGCGGAACTCGTTGCGGATGAAGGCGAGTTTGTCGCCGTTCTTGGTCAGCTTGGCGCACTGCACCTCGCGGCCGCCGGCCTTCTTCGCCGCGTCCAGCAGTCCCCTGCCCTTGGCGCCGCCCGCGTGGACGAGAACCATGATCACCTCGTCGGCGGGCGATTCGATGTACGCCTTGACCTCCTTCACCGAGTCGGCGGAGAGGTCCTGGGCGGCCCGGACGACGATGACCTTGCGTTCGGCGAAGAGCGAGGGCGTGGTCAGCTCGGCGAGACTGCCCGGCTGCAGGGCGCCCGGCGCGAGGTCCCGGACGTCGGTGTCGGGGTCCGCCGCCTTCGCGGCGGCCACCACCTCGGCCACGGCGCGGTCGAGCAGCAGCTCCTCCTGGCCGACCGCGAGGGTCAGCGGGGCGAGCAGGTCGTCGGGTGCACTCTTCCTGGCCATCGCGTACCAGGATCGCACGGTGCGGTGACACCCCCGGACCGTACGCCCCTGCGGGCGGTTGCAGAATGGTGCGGTGATCAAGAACCGTGCCCGCCAACTGCTCGTCCTACCCGACCGCGACGCCGCCGACGAGGCCCGCGAGGACCTCGTCGCCCGCTGCCCCGACCTCGACGATCCGGAGCTCGTCCGGGACGCGCTCGCCGGCGAGGACGACGCCGAGGACGCCCAGTGGCTGCTGGTGTTCGAGGCCCCCGAGGACGGCTGGACCCCCGCCCTGCTCGCCGAACTCGACGCCGTCGCGGATGCCCAGGACGGCTGGCGCGAGGAGGACTGAGGCCACGCACCGGGTGGACCCCTCGGGGCAGTGGGCCGGCGGATCGGCGGTGGTCGGCCCGGCTCGCCGATGGGGTTCGGGGCAAGGCCGGGTGCGGTGGGTGCAGCGGCGGGGGGCTCGACGTCCGGCTGTGAGGCCGGGGCTGCGGGACGCGGTGGCTGCCGGGTCGCACGATCCGCGGCATTCACCTCCGGCAGGGAAGGGTGGTATCGGCAGACCCTGGCTACCCGCCCTCCGGCCACAGCATCATGGGGATCATGGAGATGGACCGTCGTGAGCTCGCAGACTTCCTCCGCCGCTCCCGCGAGCGGCTGAGCCCACAGGACGTCGGGCTGCCCGCCGGCTCGCGCCGCCGTACGCCGGGCCTGCGCCGTGAGGAGGTCGTGCAACTCGCCGGCATGTCGGCCGACTACTACACGCGCCTGGAACAGGCCCGCGGCCCGCAGCCGTCCGTCCAGATGCTCGCCGCGCTCGCCCGGGCCCTGCGGCTGTCGGAGGACGAGCGGGACCACCTGCACCTGCTGGCGGGGCATCGGCCACCGGCCGGGCGACAGGCCGGGGAGCACGTCCGCCCCGCGCTGCTCCACCTGCTGGACCAGCTGAAGGAGACACCGGCTCAGATCGTCAGCGACCTCGGCGATCTGCTCGCCCAGAACGCCATGGCCACCGCGCTCTTCGGCAGTGTCTGCTCGCTCCGCGAGGACGACCGCAACGTGGTCTGGCGCTGGTTCACCGACCCGACGGTGCGCCAGGCGTACCCGGAGGAGGAACGCGACCACTGGAGCCGGGTGCACGTCGCCGACCTGCGGGCCGCGGTGGCCCGGCGGTCGCGGGATGCCGCGGCCGAGGCACTGGTGGCTCGGATCGCGGCAGCGAGCGAGGAGTTCGCCCGGCTGTGGGAGCTGCACGAGGTGGCTGTGCGTCGGACCAGCCGGATGTGCGTGGTGCACCCGGCGATAGGCCCGATCAGTCTGGACTGCGAGGCGCTGCTGACGCCGACCGAGGACCAGCGGCTGCTGCTGTTCACCCCGGCACCCGGCACCACGGCGGCCGGATGCCTGGAACTGCTCCGTGTGGTCGGCACCGAACGCTTCGACACCAACGCCGACGGGGCCGGCAGGGCGGGCGGAACCGGTGGAGCGGCCGGGGCCGGTGGAACGGCCACGGAGCACAACGAAGTCCGGTGACGTCGCGGGCGGGAGTCCCCGGGAGCCGTCCGGTGACGGCTCCCGGGGAACAGTCGTACGGGGAACGGTCCTGCGGGGAACGGTTGCCCGGGGAACGGCCGTCCGGGTGGTGGTGCGGTGGGTCATGCCGGCTCAGCTCCGGTGGTGGTGCGGGTGGGTGGCCATCCGGAGGTGCCGATGGCCGCCGAGGACTGCGATGTCTCCGGCCCGATCGGTCCGCAGCACCGTGGCTCCCAGTGCGCTCAGCCGATCGACGGTGCGCGGGGCGGGGTGCCCGTACGGGTTGTCGTGGCCGCAGGAGATGAGTGCCAACGTCGGGTGCAAGGCACCGGTGAGGTCCCAGTCCTGGTTGGCGGAGCCGTGGTGGGCCACCTTGAGGACGTCGACCCGGCCCGGTGGGCCGCGCTGCATCAGTGCCGCCTGGGCCGGTGGTTCGAGGTCGCCGAGCAGGGCCAGCCGCAGCTGGTCCCCGGGCGGCCCCACGGTGGCGAGGAGTGCGACGCTGGCGTTGTTGGCTCCGGGAGTGGAAGGTCCGAGGGAGTCGTCGGGCCACAGGACGTCCCAGGCGAGGTCCGGTCCCGCAGCGCGGTGCTCCCCACGGCGGGCCTGCAGGAGGGGGATGCCCGCCGCGGAGGCCCATCCCAGCACGCGGGCCTGCTCACCGGGTGGCGTGCCCAGCAGGGTCACCTGGAGCGCGGCGACCGTACGCCCGTGCAGCACGCCGGGCACCCCCTCGACGTGGTCGGCGTGGAAGTGAGTGAGGATCAGCAAGGCGATCCGGGAGATCCCGAGCTCTCGGAGGCAGTTGTCGGCGGCTTCCGGGTCCGGCCCGGTGTCCACGACCACGGCGGTGTCGGAGGCGAGCGGGAGCACGGCCATGTCGCCCTGACCGACGTCGCACATGGCCAGGCGCCACCCGGCCGGCGGCCAGCCGGTGGCGATCCGGGTGACGGTCGGCGGTCGCAGCAGAACGGCCGCGAGGGCCAGGACGACTCCGGCCGCCAGGGCGGTCCGGACCTTGCGGGAGGCGGCGCGGCGGGCCGACAGCAACGGGGGTACACCCCAGCACAGGGCCATCGTGGTGGCCGCCAGGAGCAGTGCCCCCGTCAGGCCGTCGGGCCAGTCCAGCAGCGCACCGGGCACTGCGGCGCCCTGTCGGGCGACCGCAGCCAGCCACCCGGTGGGGACGGCCGCGAGGTCCGCGAGCACGCGGGCCGCATCCGGAGCGAACGGCTCGGCTGCGAGCGCCGCGAAGCCGAGCAGGGTGGCCGGGGCCACTGCGGCCTCGCCGAGCAGGTTGCAGGGGACGGCCACGAGGCTGACCCGCGGGGCGAGCAGGATGGCGACCGGGGCGCACAGGGCCTGGGCGGCTGCGGTGGCGCCGGTCGCGGTGGCAAGGAACGTCGGCCAGCCCCTTCGGCACAACGCTTCCGTCCAACGCGGCCCGAGCGTGAGGAGACCTGCAGTGGCCAGGGTGGAGAGCAGGAAGCCGTAGGAGCGGGCGAGGTAGGGATCGAGGAGCACCAGGAGCAGGACCGCCCCGGCGAGGGCCGGCACGCCTTGGCGGGGACGGCCGGTGGCGAGGGCGAGCAGTCCGAGGAGCCCGGTGGCGGCCGCCCTGAGAACGCTCGGCTCGGGACGGCAGACGGTCACGAAGACGAGGGTCAGTCCCGTGCCCACCAGCGCGGTAGTCCGGATGGACAGGCCGAACAGACCGGCCAGACCGCCGCGGCTGCCCTCGTCCTCCTTGCGGGACGCTCCGAGCAGGACGGTGAGGAGGATCGCCAGATTTCCCCCGCTGACCGCGGTCAGGTGCCCGAGGTCGGTGGTACGGAACGCCTCGCGCAGGTCGTCGGGAAGGCGCGAGGTGTCGCCCACCACCAGCCCCGGCAGGAGGCCCCGGATGTCGGGCGACAGGTGGTCGGTTGCCTCACGGAGGCCCGAGCGCAGCTCCGCCGCGAGCTGCTGGGATCGGCCGGGTGGGGCCAACAGACGCGGCGGCCCCAGCGCCACCAGGCGAGCTGCCGAGTCGTGATCGCGCTCGCCGGGGGCGGTCGCACGGACTCCGGCCGCAACCCTGGTCGAGGGAACGAGCCCGCGCCAAGCAGCGATGTCCTGTGCCCGGACGAGCACGGTGACCGGTGTGTGCACGGCTATGGCGGAGCGGCCGGGGTCCATGGGGAACCGTACGCGGTCCACCACTGCGTCGAAGGTCAGTACGGCCTGCCCCGGCGTGGTGCCGTGCACCCGCCCCGTTCGTGGCGTCGGGTCACCGGCGACGGTGAGGTCCACCGACAGCTCGACAGGGGAAGTTCCCTTGGCCTCGGCGGTGTGGGCGCTGGACTCCGGCGAGCCGGGGATGGTCGGCGGGCCCGAGCCTACCGCGGTGACGGCTGCCGTGGCAGCCGCCTTCGGCGAGGCCGCGGTGCCGGGTGCGGCTCCGGCTCTGGCTCCGGTGTCGGGTGCGGCTGGGCCGGCCGGCGTGCTGGCGCCGCCCGACGAGACTGCGGTCTGCTCGGTTGACGGCTTCGACGGGGCGGCGGCTTGCACGGTCAAGGACGGTCGCACGAGATCGGGGATCGGGCCGCGGTGGAGGTCGGCGGTGTGCAGGACGGTGGTCAGCGTGGCCGCTGCTGCTGACAGCAGGACGGCTGCGGTCGACGGAGCGACTCGGCGGGTGCCGTCTGCGGCTCGCTGCCGGAGCAGGAACAGGGCTGCTCCGGCAGCGACCACCGCTGTGACGACGAGCGGCGGGTGGTGGACCGGATCCACCGCGAGTACGGCGGAGGTCACAGCCCAGGCGGTGAGCGCGGGCAGTAGTAGCCGCAGATCTGCCGGCCGCCGACTCGGACCCGCCGGCTCACGGGGACCGGTGGCGAGTGAGTGTGTCCGGTCCGGCGGGGCGGCCGTCGGGGCGAAGGTGGCAGTGATCGCCGTGCCTCCTTTCAGAGCGGGCGGTCTTCTCGGTGCAGGGGTGAGCCGCGCGAGGACCCGGTACGGCCGGTGAGGACGACACGAACCGGCCTGTTCCGATCCGGAAGAGCTGCTGTCAGAGCGTCAGCAGGCCCTTGATGTCGTCGAACTTGCGCTGGCCGATGCCAGGCACCTGACGGAGCTGGTCGACCGAGCGGAACGGACCGTGCGTCTGGCGGTACTGCAGGATCCGCTGGACGAGCGTCGGCCCGACACCGGGCAGGGTGTCCAGCTGCTCGGCGGTCGCCCGGTTGAGGCTGACCAGTCCGCCCGTGGTGACGCCGGGCGCCCCCTGACCGGTCGGTACACCGACCAGGATCTGCTCGCCGTCGCTGAGCACCCGGGCGAGGTTGAGGGAGTCGGTCTCGGTACCGGGGAGGGCTCCTCCTGCTGCCCGAAGGGCGTCGGCGACGCGGGAGCCGGTCGGCAGGGTTCGAAGGCCCGGATGCTGGACCTTGCCCGCCACGTCCACCACCACGGTGGGCGCCGGCGCTCCGGGCTGGGCCGTCGTCCCGGCCGCTGTGGGGTGCGGGCCTCCCGTGGCGGGCGCAGCGCTGCCGCTCACGGTGGGGACGGCGACCGGCTCGGGGCGACTCAGCCAGAAGTGCTGGACGGCGTAGCCGACTGCGAGCAGGAGCAGTGCCGCGAGGCCCAGCGCGGCCCTGCGGTCCAGCATCAGCCCGGCCGGCAGGGAGAAGGCGAGCCGCCGGGCCGAGGGCGACTTCGGGAGGTCGGGTGGGACGGTGGACGGGCCGGCCGCGGCGCCGAAGGGCGAGGAGGTCTCCGGCGGCGGCAGCCCTGCGTTCGGGGCGGAGAGGGGCGGCCCGTCCCGCACGGACCGGCGGCGGGGCGATCGTCCGGGGCCCGAGGGCGCGTCGGAGCCGAACCTGCGGACGGTGAACCGGTGCCCGCGCGGCGGCCGGTCACCCCGGAGACCGGACGCCGCCGCCACGGGCGGTGACGCGGTGCTCGCAGCACCTGCGGTACGCGCGGCGCCCGGTACCGCATGCCCACCCGGTGCGGAAGGTCCGCCTTGTACGGTCCGCCCGGCCGGTGCCGCCGACCCGGCCGGGGACCTGGACGGGGCGGAGTCGGCGCCGTCTCCGGGACCACCTCCCGCGGCTCCGCCATGTGTGCCGGCCGGGGCACGAGTCGGTTTGCTGCCGCGCAGGGCTGCGGAAAACAGGGCGGCGAGTCGCCGCCGGACGGTTTCGGCCGTCTCTCGGCGCCGTGCTGCGCCGCGGGTCGTGTGCTTCATGCGAGGACGGTACGAATGCCCGCGGTCCGCGATGCACACCTCGCCGCCGGTCTGTGGACAACTCGGGGGTGTGGACAACTCCCTTCCCTCACAAGGATGAAAAGGAGGAGGCCGGGAACCTGCCGGGCGGCTTCGTTCGTCAGCCGGGTCGGAGCCGCCACGCAGCGGAGCCACGAGGGGCACAGCCGTACCGCCGGCGGGAACAGCAGCAGGGACGGCGGGGTGGCCGGGGCAGCGAGGACGGGACGGCGGTAAGGGCGGGGCGGCGGTAAGGGCGGGGCGGCAGCGAGGGCCGCCGCACCTCACCACCGGAGGTGCCTCACCTCGCCACCGGAGCTGCCGCTCCGTCAGCGGGGCGACACCACGACGGCCAGCAGGCCGGGGCCGACGTGGGCACCGATGACGGCGCCGACCTCACCCACGTAGAGGTCGCGCAGTCCGGGCACCCGTTCGCGCAGGCGCTCGGCCAGCGGCTCCGCACGGTCCTCGGCCGCGAGGTGGTGGACGGCGATGTCGACCTCGGCGTCGCCGGCGCGTTCCACGGCGATCTCCTCCAGCCTGGCGATCGCCCGTGATGCCGTCCGCACCTTCTCCAGCGGTTCGATCCGACCGCCGGAGAGGTGGAGCAGCGGCTTCACCGCGAGGGCCGAGCCGAGCAGTGCGCGAGCGGCACCGATGCGGCCGCCGCGGCGCAGGTGCTCGAGCGTGTCGACGTAGAAGAAGCCGCTGCTCAGCAACGACCGGCGGACGGCTTCGGCGGCGGCCTCCGCGGGCCCGAGGCCTGCCTCGGCAGCCTGTGCGGCCGTCAGAACGCAGTGGCCGAGGGCCATGCCGACCAGTCGGCTGTCGACGACCTCGACCGGGATCTCCGCCCCGGCCGCGGCGAGTTTGGCGGCCTCGTACGTACCCGAGAGTTCGGAGGAGATGTGGACGGAGACGACACCGGTGGCACCCGCCTCGGCGGCTGCCCGGTAGGCGGCGGCGAAGCTCTCCGGGTTGGGACGGGAGGTGGTGACTCTGCGCTTGGCGCGCAGCGCCTCGGCGACGTCCTTGGGCGAGATCTCGACGCCTTCGGTGAGGACCTCGTCGCCCACGACGACGGAGAGCGGGACGACCTCGATCCGATGGCGGTCGACGACGTCCTGGGGCAGGTAGGCCGTGGAATCGGTGACGAGGGCGAGGTGGCCGGGCATGTGCCGGAGGTTACTCCGCGACCGGCGCAGATGACAGCGCAGGCCGCCGGCAGAGACACCCCGCAGCAGCAGCGGACCTGCCCCGAACGGGCGGCCCTACCGAGCCGGAACCGGCAGGAGCCTTATGCTCCACCGGTGTTCGGCTTGCGCAGCCGGTCGGCGAGCCGGTTGAGGGGGTCGCCGAGACCGAGCACGTCCTCTGCCCGCAGGCGGTTCCCGGCGGTGAGGCCCTTCCGCTGGGCGTCCTCGGACCGGGCCGCCGCAGTCCCGTTGGCTGAGGCGACACCGTCCGGACCCGCACCGGCCGCGCCCGTGTCCTCGGGACCGGCCACCCGGTCCCAGTGCCGCAGTGCCCCGGCTTCGTTCTCGCACTCGCGGCTGAGTCGGGCCAGGTCGTCGTCGGCGAAGCGGCGCATGCGGTCCTGGGCCGCCCAGCGCATGGTCTCGGCGGAGTGGGTGATCCGGCCTGCCCGCTCGCGCAGCTCGGGGAGCTTGGCGGCCAGCCGGGCGCCGTCCGGCTCGCGTTCGAGGATGCGCATCTCCTGGTCGAGCTCCGCGGCATGCGCGTCGAGGCGGTCGAGCAGTTGGAGGGACTCGGCGAGCTGGCCGTCCGCGGCGAGGCCGGACTCAAGGACCTGTCGGGTGGCGTCCAGGGAGGTGCGCACCGAGAGACGGACGGAGGCGAGCTGGCCCTGGGAGCCCGGCTTGGTGAAGGTCTTCGCCCTCAGGGCGGCGTTCTCCACGGCGCGCCGCGCGTGGGCCTCGTGCTTCTCCACCTTGGCGGCGACCGCCTTGGCCGCCTTGACCGTGCCGACGACGGCCATGACTCCGGCGGTCACCAGGAACAGCATCACCAGGGCGATCACCACGCCGATCGCGTCCATCCCTACCCCACCTTCCGCGGTGCCCACCGACACCGCTCGCCGGACGCGGCCCGCGCGGCCGCCCTGGAATATCCACGGTAGCCGCCGGAAGGGTCCGGTCGGACCCCGGAGGCCGTGCGCACCTGAGAGATCAGGGAGAGCTCAGGGCCCGGGTCGGGGCTCTTCCGGGGCCGTTCCCCCTAGCGAACGCACCGCCGAGGACAGTAGCTGTCCGCATCGACTGCCAGGATGGCCGCATGCTGGAGACTTCCGCCCGCCTGCTGCGTCTGCTGTCCCTGCTCCAGGTCCGCCGGGACTGGTCGGGGGCCGACCTGGCCGACCGGCTCGGTGTCGACGTGCGGACGGTACGGCGGGACGTCGACAAGCTGCGGGGCCTGGGCTATCCCGTGGACTCGACGCCGGGCACCGCCGGCGGCTACCGGCTCGGTGCGGGGGCGGAGATGCCTCCGCTGCTGCTGGACGACGACGAGGCGGTCGCGGTGGCGGTGGGGCTGCGGACGGCGGCGGGCGGCACGGTCTCCGGCATCGAGGAGTCCTCGGTGCGTGCCTTGGCGAAGCTGCTGCAGGTGATGCCCTCCAGACTGCGGCACCGCGTGGATGCGCTGGCCGACGCGACGGTGGCCGTGCCGGGGAACGGCCCGGTGGTGCAGGCCGAGGTGCTCACCGCGATCGCCGCCGCTTGCCGGGCGCACGAGCGGCTGCGCTTCGACTACCGGACGCACGACGGCGAGGAGGGCCGTCGGGACGCCGAACCGCACCGGCTGGTGCACTCCGGCACCCGCTGGTACCTGGTTGCTTGGGACACCGCCCGGGCGGACTGGCGGAACTTCCGCGTCGACCGGATCACGTTGCGCCCGCCGCACGGGCCTCGGTTCGTCCCGAGGGAACCTCCGGAGCAGGACGTCCGGCGCTGGGCGTCCTGGGAGGTCGCCGTCGGCCAGTACCGCTACCAGGCCCGTTGCACGGTCCACGCGCCGGCCGAGGAGGTCGTCACGAGGACCACGCCGACCTCGGCGGTGGTCGAGCCGATCGACGGGCGGAGCTGCACCCTGCGGGCGGGCTCCAACTCGCTGGACGGGCTGGCGCTCCACCTGGCGCTGCTGGGGCACCGGTTCACCGTCCACGAGCCGCCGGAGCTGGTGGCACACGTCGCGGCCCTCGCCGACCGCCTGCACGGGGCCGTCCCGCCCTCCCGGCCGGCCGCCGGGGAGTGATCCCGGGCCTGCCGGAGAACGCCCGGGCCGGGCGCCCCTGGTGGGGAGCCCGGCCCGGGAACGAGCGGTCGGCGTCAGCCGGTGACGATGTTCACCAGCTTCGGCGCACGCGCGATGACCTTGCGCACCGGGGCGTCGCCCAGCGCGGCCACCACGGCCGGGTCGGCCAGCGCCAGCGTCTCCAGCTCCGCGTCGGTGATGGTCGGCGCGACCTCCAGGCGGGCCTTGACCTTGCCCTTGATCTGAACGACGCAGGTGACCGTCTCGTCGACGACGTAGGCCGGGTCGGCGACGGGGTAGTCGGCGAAGGCCAGCGACTCGCGGTGACCCAGGCGCTGCCACAGCTCCTCGGCGATGTGCGGCGCCAGCGGGGCGACCATCAGCACGATCTGCTCGGCCACGCTGCGCGGCGTGGAGCCCCGCTTGACCAGGAAGTTGTTCAGCTCGATCGCCTTGGCCACGGCCGTGTTGAAGCGCAGGCCGGCCATGTCCGCACGGATGCCGTCGATCGCCTTGTGCAGGGCGCGCAGGGTCGCCTCGTCCGGCTCCTCCTCCGTGACGACCAGCTCGCCGGTGGTCTCGGAGACGACGTTGCGCCACAGACGCTGCAGGAAGCGGTACGAGCCAACGACGGCGCGGGTGTCCCACGGGCGGGAGACGTCCAGCGGGCCCATCGACATCTCGTACAGGCGCAGGGTGTCCGCGCCGTACTCGTCGGCGATCTCGTCGGGGGCGACGGCGTTCTTCAGGGACTTGCCCATCTTGCCGGCCTCGCGCTTGACCGGCTCGCCCTGCCAGAAGTACGCGCCGTCGCGCTCCTCGACCTCGGCGGCGGGCACCGGGAAGCCGCGTGCGTCGCGGTAGACGTCGGCGGTGATCATGCCCTGGTTGAACAGCTTGTGGAACGGCTCGACGGAGGACACGTGGCCCAGGTCGAACAGCACCTTGTGCCAGAAGCGGGCGTACAGCAGGTGCAGCACCGCGTGCTCGGCGCCGCCGACGTACAGGTCGACGCCACCGGCCGGCTTGTCGGCGGTGGGGCCCATCCAGTACGCCTCGTTGGCCGGGTCGACGACCTTCTCGGCGTTGGCCGGGTCGACGTAGCGCAGCTCGTACCAGCAGGAACCGGCCCAGTTGGGCATGGTGTTGGTCTCGCGGCGGTACTTCTTCGGGCCGTCGCCCAGGTCCAGCTCGACCTCGACCCACGCCTCGTTGCGGGACAGCGGGGTCTTCGGGGTGGAGGCGGCGTCGTCCGGGTCGTAGGTGTGCGGCGAGTAGTCCTCGACCTCGGGCACCTCGACCGGCAGCATCGACTCGGGCAGCGCGTGCATGGCGCCGTCCTCGTCGTAGACGATCGGGAAGGGCTCGCCCCAGTACCGCTGGCGGCTGAACAGCCAGTCGCGCAGACGGTAGTTGACGGTGCCCTCGCCGATGCCGCGGCCGACCAGCCAGCGGGTGACGGCGGCCTTGGCGTCGACGACGCTCAGGCCGTTCAGCGACAGGTCGTCGTGGGCCGAGTTGACGATCACCGAGTCGTAGGTGTCGAAGGCGTCGTCCCAGGCGTGCGGGTCCTCGCTGCGACCGTCGGTGGGCTCGACCACGCAGCGCATCGGCAGGCCGAAGGCGCGGGCGAAGGCGAAGTCGCGGTGGTCGTGGGCCGGGACGGCCATGATCGCGCCGGTGCCGTAGCCCATCAGCACGTAGTCGGCGATGAAGACCGGGACCTGCTCGCCGCTGACCGGGTTGGTCGCGTAGGCGCCGGTGAAGACACCGGTCTTGATCTTGGCGTCGACCTGGCGCTCGACGTCCGACTTGGCGGCGGCCTCGGCGCGGTAGGCCGCGACGGCGTCGGCCGGGGTGGCGGCTCCGCCGGTCCAGTCCGCGGGCACGCCCCCGGGCCATGCGGCCGGGACGATCGCGTCGACCAGGCCGTGCTCGGGCGCCAGCACCATGTAGGTGGCGCCGAACAGGGTGTCCGGGCGGGTGGTGAAGACGGTGATCGCCTCGCCGCCGGGCGCGGCGAAGTCGACCCGGGCGCCCTCGGAGCGGCCGATCCAGTTGCGCTGCTGCAGCTTGATCGCCTCGGGCCAGTCCAGCATGTCCAGGTCGGCGATCAGGCGGTCGGAGTACGCGGTGATCCGCATCATCCACTGGCGCAGCTTCGACTTGAACACCGGGAAGTTGCCGCGCTCGGAGCGGCCGTCCGCGGTGACCTCCTCGTTGGCCAGCACGGTGCCCAGGCCGGGGCACCAGTTGACCGGCACCTCCTTGGCGTAGGCCAGCCGGTACTCGCCCAGCACCTCGTCGCGCTCGACGGCGGACAGCTCGGTCCAGGCGCGGCCGCCCGGCACCTCGCGCTCACCGGACTCGAACCGCGCGACCAGCTCGGCGATCGGGCGGGCCTTGCCGGCCGCCTCGTCGTACCAGGAGTTGAAGATCTGCAGGAAGATCCACTGCGTCCAGCGGTAGTAGTCCGGGTCGATGGTGGCGATGGAGCGCCGCGAGTCGTGGCCCAGGCCCAGTCGGCGCAGCTGGCGCCGCATGTTGGCGATGGCCGCCTCGGTGGTGATCCGGGGGTGCTGGCCGGTGGCGACGGCGTGCTGCTCGGCGGGCAGGCCGAACGCGTCGTAGCCCAGGGTGTGCAGCACGTTGTGGCCGGTCATCCGCTGGTAGCGGGCGTACACGTCGGTGGCGATGTACCCCAGCGGGTGGCCGACGTGCAGGCCGGCACCGGACGGGTACGGGAACATGTCCATGATGAAGCTGTGCGGCTTCGCGGCGACGTCGCCGCCCGCGCCCTCGGCCAGCGGGCCGACCGGGTTGGGGGCGTTGAACGTCCCTTCCTTCTCCCACAGGTCCTGCCAGCGGGACTCGATCTCGGCCGCCAGCGCGGCACCGTAGCGGAAGGGCTCGGAAGCGGCCTCGGCCGCGCCGGAAGCAGGGGTCGTCGTCTCGCTCATGGTCCTTCGGGCTCCGTCGTCATCAGTGGCGAACCAGCGGCACACACTCGGAACAGCACGTACTCGGAAAGCAAAAAACCCCTCGCAGGAGGGGTCGCCACGCCGACTCCGGCCCCGGGCCGGTCCTGGTCAGCGCGGCCGGCTAAGGAGCAGGCGCACGGTTCGCATGGGGTCAGGGTACCGCAACGGCCCGTACACCCCGCGGTGCATTCCACCCGCGGGCCACCCACCGGGACGGCCCCGGGCCGGGGAACACCGCACGCGGGGCCCACGCCGGGCCGGCGGACGTCCCACCCGGGCCCCGCCCGGGGCCGCGACCCACCCGGGCCGGAGCCCGCGCGTGCTGTCGCGGAGACCTCCCCGTCGTCCCGCGCCCTCCCTCATCCCGCGAGCGGCACCTCCTCCCGCGCGGCGGCGTCGAAGGCACGCAGGGCGCGCGCCACCCGTGCGGACTGCATGCCGGCGGCGAGCAGCCGCGCCTCGTCGGCGATCCGGGCGGCCTCCTCCCGCTCTCCGGTGCGCCGGTACGCCTCCGCGAGCCGGACCATCAGCAGGGCCCTGGTCCGGGCACGCTCGGCCGGCAGCGCGGCGACCGCCTCGCCGAGCATCCGCTGCGCACGCTCGAAGTCCCCCAGGAAGAGGTGCATCTCCCCCACCATCCCGGCGAGGTCGGCACGCTCGTGTGCGTGGTCGTCGACACCGTCGAGCGCCTGCAAGGCCCGCTCGGCGACGGCCTCGGCGCTGATCTGCTCGCCCTTCCGGCCGTGGGCACGGGCGATCCGTCCGAGCTGCAGCGCCCGTTCACGGGGGGTCAGCACCTCGTCGGCGGCGCGCAGCGCGGTGGAGAGCATGGCCACGGCATCGAGTCCGCGCCCGCCGGAGTTGTACGTCGCCTGCACGGCGAGGCAGCCGACCACGCCGACGCCCAGCCGCGGGTCGCCGGAGACGTGCGCGGCCCGCAGTGCGGCGACGAAGGCACGCTGGGCCGCGGCGTCGTTGCCCATGTCGTAGTTGGCCCAGCCGACCAACCTGGCGAGCCGTCCGGCGGCACCGTAGAGCTCCCGGCCGAGCTTCTCGTCGTAGGCGCCGAGTTCCAGCAGCTTGCCGACCATGGCGAGTTCGGCCTTGGCGAGGTCGAGGATGAGTCCGCCGCCGTAGGCGCGTTCCAGACGCCGTTTGCTCTCGTAGGAGAGCCGCAGGTCGGCGAGCTGTTCGGGGGCGATGCGCAGCGCGCCGACCCCGCCGGTGACCTCGGGCGGCGGGGAGGCCCAGTGCCGGGCCGCCTGTTCGAGTTCGTCGCCGCGGAAGAGGTCGGTCAGCCGAACGGGCGCGGCGTCGGCGCCGGCCTCCCGGAGGGCGGTCTGCGCGGTGTCGGCCGTCCACGGGTCGGTGAGCAGCCGCGGCGAGAGGATCTTGGCGCCGCGGCCGCTGCCCATGCGGCCCCAGAGCTGTTCGTAGGTGACGGCGATGCCCACGGCGCGGCCGAGCACCTCGCAGACGGTCTGGTCGTGCGGAGCACGCGGCACCATGCCGCGGTCGCGCCACTTGTAGGGCGCGGTGGCACTGATCGCCAGGCCGGCGGGCAGGACGGCGCTCACCTCGCGAGCGAGCCGCTCGGGGCTCCACCCGAGCTGGTGGAGTATCCGGGCGAGCTCTTCGTTCCGTTTGCGCACCAGGTCGGCCATGCTTCGACCGTAGCGGGCCGGGAGGGTCCACGGGTGAAGACGGTCGCACCTACCGGGGAACGGCGAAAGGCCGCTCCCTGAGGGAACGGCCTTTCACTTGCTGTGGAGCTATGGGGAATTGAACCCCAGACCTCTTGCATGCCATGCAAGCGCTCTACCAACTGAGCTATAGCCCCTTGCTGCGGCCCCCGGCGTTCTCCCCCGGCGACACGCACCACTTTACACGGTCACCGGGGTGCTCCCCTAATCCGTTTCGGGCGCCCCGCCCCGACGGTTCGCGACCCGACAGGTCGCGCCCGCCCTGCAGCCCGCACCAGGGCGCTCCGGCCGGCAACCCCGGCGGCCCGGGCAACCCCGGCGGCCGGTGCAGCCCCGCCGTGCTGTCGACCCGCCCCGCAGCCCCGCCCCCCGTAGCGCCGGAGCCGCCCGCCCCGCGATCCAGCCTCAGGCCCGCCGCGGCCGACTGCGCCGCCACACACTGCGCAGCAGCGCCGCCGCGATGCCCGCGGCCACCACCAGCACGCCCCAGTAGACCGGGTCGCTCCGCGACTCGTCGTCCGCGCCGAGGGCCCCGCCGAGGGCGAACAGCAGGAACAGACCGGCGACGAGTGTGAGCACCATGTTCACGGCGAGCTGCGCCGGCGACGAGCGGACGGCCGTGCCCGCCCCGGCACCGGCACCCGGACCCCCGGCAGGACCGGAGCGGGAGGGCCGGGCGGGCGCCGCCCGCGGTGGCATCCGGACGTACGCGTGGTACGGCACCGCGGCGTCGATCCCGGCGAGGGTGTGGGCATCAACGGCGAAGCAGCCGGGTTCGACCTCGACGCAGATGCCGTCGGTGCCGATGAGCCGCCGTCCGCCGTCGGGCCAGGCGAGGTAGGCGGCGCAGGCGTCGTACCGGACGGTCGCGGCCTCGCCCTCGCGGACGAGGCTGACACCGGCCCGGCCGATCACCAGGTCGGGTCCGCCGGCCTCGCGGGAGCGGTGGCGGTTGCCCTCGACGGCGGCGACGGAGTGGAGCGGCGCGGCCTGGTAACCGGCCCAGTCCGCACGCCGTCCCGCGGGCACGCGCAGGAGGCCGTTGCCGAGGGCCTGCTGAGCGACCGTCCGGACGTCCTCGGCGGTGACGGCGGCGAGTTCGGCGCGGATCTCGTCGAGGCTGCGGACGGGCAGGTCGAGCAGCAGGTCGGCGGCGCAGCCGGGCAGGCGGGCCGCGTCCGTGTCGGGGGCGGTGTGCGCGGCGTCGGCGCGGCGGCGCAGGGCGTCGAGGGTGTCCGGGTCGACGCCCGCGACGGCGAGCCTGGCGAGCACGTCGACGAAGCCGCCGAGCACGGCGTCCTGCTGCTCGGGCAGGGCGTCGGCGAGGGCGGTGACGGTGAGGACGCCGTCGCCGCGGTGCGCGTGGTCGGCGCCGGCGGTGTAGGAGAGGCCGCCGTCCTGCCGGAGGTCCTGGAACAACTCGCGGTCCAGGCAGGCGGTGTACAGGTCGGCGGCGGCGGTCCGGGGCAGCACGGTGTCGAACAGGACCTGTCCCTGCCCCGCGGCGAAGTACGCCGGGGTCTCGGGCAGGGCGGAGGTCGGCTGCGGCGCGGGCATCCGGCGGCCGGGGCGCAGCGGCAGCCGCAGGCCGTCCGGCACCCGTTCGCCGGCGACCCAGAGGACGGCGTTCTCGCGGGTGAACCAGGTGTCGGCCCAGTGCTGGACGGTCTGCGGGTCGAGGCCGGGCACGCCCCACTCGGGGTAGCTGACCAGGCCGTGGCCCTGGGCTCCGTAGCGCCACAGGCCGGTCGCCTCGGCGGCGCCGGTGCCGCGGCCGGCCTCCTCGGTGCGCAGGATCGCCTTCTCGGTCTCCAGGCGGTCCATCGGCAGGGCGGTCAGCGATTCGCAGACGCTCTGCAGGAAGGACCGGATCTCCTGGTCGTCGCCCTCCAGGAGGAAGTGCGTGTGCAGCTGCCCGGTGGCGCCGTTGAAGCGGTGCACCTGGACGCCGCTGCGGTGCAGGGCGAGGTGTTCGACGAGATGGGTGATGCCGGCGCGGGCGAGGGTCTCGTCGGCGCTGCCGACCCGGAAGACCAGGCCGGCGGTGGTGCGGCCGGGCCGCGGGGCGTGCAGGGCCGGTACGCCGTCGACCTCGAAGCGGTGGATCACGGCTCAGCCTCCCAGGGCGCGGTCGCGGTGTTCCCGGAAGGTGCGTTCCGGGGTGTTGTCGAACCACTCCCACGGTTCGGTGCTGCCGTACGGGCCCATGGCCTGGAAGTGCGTCCGGGCGGCGGCCCGGTCGCCGCCGAGGGAGGCGAGCAGGGCGAAGGAGCTGTGGGCGGTGATCCGGCCGAACCGGATCCGACAGTCGGGGTGCAGCACGGAGCCGTGGGCGGCCTCGGCGAGTTCGTGGCGGACGTCGGCGCGGGCGGCGTACGCGTTCCGCTCGGCCCGTTCCAGGGAGCCGGCCCGTTCCGCGTGGTACATGGCCAGCAGGGCGCCGTTGAGACTGCCGGGCGGTGCGGCGCGGAAGCAGTCGCGGGCGAAGGCGTGCGCGTCCTCCCAGCTGCCGCCCCACTTGGGCAGCAGCTGCTGGAGCAGGCTGCGCTGCCCCGCGTAGTGGTGCGGGGAGAGACGGGTCAGGGCGCGGTACCGGCGACGGGTCTCGCTGGTGCCCAGGGAGATCCCGCGGGAGATCGTCATCCGCAGCATCCAGGCGAGCGCGTCGCCGCGGTTGCGGGCGACGGCGCCGATCAGCAACTGCTCGGCCTCGTTGAGCCGGGCGCGGAACTCGCGCCAGCCCTCGGGGGTGACGTCCTGCGCGCGCCGGGTGCTGCGGGCCTGCCAGCCGACGTGGATCAGCCGGTCGGCGAGCAGGGCGGTGGCCAGGGGATCGCCGGGGTGGTGGGCGAGCACCTGGCGCAACAGGTGCTCGACGCCGGGCACGGCGACGACCTGGCCGGAGAGGACGAGCGGGCCGTACTCCTCCCGGCAGTCGGCGAACACGGCGCGGACGGCCGACCAGTCACCCCGCTCGGCGGCGGACCGGACGGCGCCGGCCTCGGGAAGCGCGGCAGCCGGGTCGAAGAGCGGTTCGGTGCTCATGGGCGGCGATCGTAGGCGGCGGGCGAAGGGTACGGACGCGGGACCGATGGTGCGAATCCGTACGGATTCGGGCAAGTCGCCCGGCACTTGACGAAGAATTTACGGAATCAAAGACTCCGCTTGTGCATCGGCATCCGTAGGCTGCCCGTCGATGACCGACCATCAGGCCGGTCGCGCACCGAGGAGCACCATGAACAACCGCCGCCGGAACCAACTGCTCAAGGCTGCCGGACCGCTGCTGATAGCCGACGAGCAGGTCGAGTTCGCCACCCTGACCAAGGTCGGCACGGTCTCCGCGGCCCGCCGCCTGGCCACCACCGCCGTGGTGGGTGTGCTGACGGCCGGTACGGTGACCGCGATCGCCACCCCTCGTCCGGTGTACCTGGCGCTGACCGACCGACGGCTGCTCTTCTTCGGCGTGGACCAGCTCAGCGGCAAGCCCGACAAGCTGGTGATGGCACTCCCCCGCGAGGCGGTCACCGCCTCGCCCGCCGCCAAGGCGGCCTTCGGCCTCCTGCTCACCACGCACCTCTCGGTCGCGGGCGAGGAGCGCGACCTGAAGCTGACCTTCGCCACCGCCGTCCGCGCGGACGGCCGCGAGCTGCTGAGCCGCCTCCCGGTCACCGCCTGACCGGCCCCGGATCGCCGTCCCGGCCCGTCCTGCCCGCACCGGCCGTCCCACGGCCGGCAGGGGCAGGACGGGCCGGGCCCGGTCACTCCACCGGCCCGCCCGGCACATCCCGCCCCCGCGGCACGGCACTCCCCTCCACGGCGGCCCGTCCCTCCGCCACGGTCCGACCCTCCACGACGGCGCTCCCGGCCAGCCCGGCCCGTCCGGCGTTCCCGGCCCGCCCGGTGACGCCGGCGAGACCTGCCGCCACGACCAGCGCACCGCCGATGACCGCGGTCGTGACCAGCAGGGCACGGCCGGAGGCCGCCGAGGACGCCGGGTAGGAGACCGCGCCGAGGAAGACCGTCCCGAGCAGCGTCACCCCGATCACCTGGCCGAGCTGCAGCACCGTCACCATCACGCCGCTGGCGTCCGCGGCGTCCGCCGGGTCCACCCGCCCGAGCGCCCGGGCGAACAGCGGGCTGTAGGCGCAGCCCGCTGCCACCCCGGTGACGGCGAGCACCGTCTGCACGACGGGGCCGACCGGCCCTCCCCCGCCCAGCAGCAGCCCGACCAGCACGTAGCCGGGGGCGACCACGGCCAGGCCGAGCACGGGCAGCAGCCGGTGCAGGCGGCGCGGCGTCCGCTGCCAGAGCAGGCTCGCCGCTCCGAAGCCCACGGACACCGGTACCGAGAGCAGGCCCGCCCGCAGCGCGCTGTTGCCGAGTCCGGCCTGCTGGTGCAGCGCGAAGGCGAACATGAACCCGGCGAACCCGGCCATGATCAGGAAAATCGACCCGGCCGCGGGCAGCAGCCCGGGCGCCCCGAGCACCCGCCCGGCGATCAGCGGCTGCCCGCCGCGCGCCGCCACCCGCCGCTCCACCGCGGCGAAGACGGCGAACAGCGCGGCACTGCCGGCGAGCATCGCCCAGCCCCAGCCGGGCCGGCCGAGTTCGTGTCCGAGCACCAGCGGCACCACCAGCAGGCCCAGGGCGGCCGCCAGGGTCAGCAGGCCGGGCAGGTCGAAGCCGCGGCCGGCGTCGCCGGGGAGGGCCGGTAGCAGCCGGCGGGAGGCCGCGAGCAGCACCAGGCCGAGCGGGACGTTGACCAGGAAGACCGGCCGCCATCCGGTGCCGAACAGGTCGGCGCTGACGAGCAGCCCGCCCACCACCTGCCCGATCGCGAGGCCTCCGGCCAGCACCGCCGAGTACAGGCCGAGCGCCCGCACCCGGGCGGCGCCGGTGAACAGCCGCTGGATCACGCTCATCACCTGCGGCACCATCACGGCCGCGGCGACGCCCTGGGCGACCCGGAAGCCGATCAGCCAGCCGGTGCCGGGGGCCAGCCCGCAGGCCAGCGAGGCCGCGGTGAAGCCCGCCAGTCCGTGCCGGAACATCCGGCTGTAGCCGTAGCGGGCGCCGAGTCGGGCACCGGTGATCAGCAGCACCGCGTAGGCGATGGTGTAGCCGGCGATGACCAGTTGCAGGGCGGCGCCGGAGGCGTGCAGGTCGGAGCGGACGCTCGGCGCGGCCACGTTGACCACCGAAACGTCGAGCAGGGCCATGAACTGGCCGGAGAGCACCAGTCCGAGGACCGGGCCGGGCCGGGAGCCGCCACGCGCGGCGGCAGCGGGCACCGGGGCGGCGGCAGCGGGCACCGGGGCGGCGGCAGCGGGCACCGGGGCGGCGCCCCCGGGTGAAACACCAGAAGGCGAAACACCCGAAGGCGAAACACCCGCGGGGGCGGCACCCGCGGGAGCGGGGCCGGCGAGCGGAGGGCTCGCGGGGTCAGGAGTCCGTACGTCCGTCATACCGGGATCGTCGGTGGCGCCCGGTACCGGTGGTTAGAGCCTGCTGATCCTGGTACCGACAGCACCTGTCGGCGGCGGCCGTGCTCGGCCACGATGGGGGCATGACCGTGCTGGAACCGGACACCGTCGCCGTACCCCGCAAGGACCTCCGGCGCGAGGAGCTCGCCAAGTACCTCCGTGCCTGCCGCGCCCGGGTGCGACCCGAGGACGTCGGCCTGCCGCCCGGCCTGCGGCGCCGCACGCCGGGCCTGCGCCGGGAGGAGGTGGCGCAGCTCGCCGGCCTCGGGGTCACCTGGTACACGTGGCTGGAGCAGGGCCGCCCGATCAACGCCTCCGAGCAGGTGCTGGCCTCGGTGGCCCGCACGCTGCGGCTGGACGCGGCCGAGCGCGACCACCTGTTCCGGCTCGCCGGGGTGCGGCCGCCGTCGCCTGCGGAGCCCGACGATCCGGAGTTCGACGGCGCGACCCAGGCCATCCTCGACCAGTTGGGCCCGCTGCCCGCCGCGGTCTGCAACACCCGTTTCGACGTGCTGCGCCACAACGCCGCGTACGAGGCGCTCTTTCCGCGGGCCACCCGGCCGGCCCGGCCCGGCGGGCCGCGGAACAACATGTGGTGCGCGTTCACCGTGCCGGACTGCTGCAACCCCTTCCTCAACCGGGACGAGGAGCTGCCCCGGATGGTCGGGGTGCTGCGGGCGGCGTACGGGCGACACCTGGGCGAGCCCGTCTGGGAGGCGTACGTGCGGGACCTGTCGGCGGCCAGCGACCGCTTCCGGGAGCTGTGGGACCGGCAGGAGGTGGCTCCGCCGCGGACCACCCGCAAGGTCTTCCGGCACGCCGGGGTCGGTGTGCTGAACGTCCGGGCGTCGTACCTGACCCTCCCGGACCGGCCGGAGGTCTACCTGGTCGTCTACACCCCGGAGGGGCCGGAGGACCGGCGGCGGCTGGAGCGGATGGCGGCCGAGCCCGCCGGGGCCCGGCCGGAGTGCACCCACGGCACGACCGAGCCGGAGCGCAGCCGCGGCGCCGCCTGAGCGGGCGGCCCGTCGGGGACAAGGGACCGGAAACGTCGGAGGCCGCCATCCCCGTCGGGGTGGCGGCCTCTCGGACTGCTGTGGAGCTATGGGGAATTGAACCCCAGACCTCTTGCATGCCATGCAAGCGCTCTACCAACTGAGCTATAGCCCCGCGACACGAACGGCCTCGGGCCGCTGGTGCGGAGTGGAGCTATGGGGAATTGAACCCCAGACCTCTTGCATGCCATGCAAGCGCTCTACCAACTGAGCTATAGCCCCGCAGTCCGTGTCGTCCGCCTCCCTCTCGGTCGGCGTCCTCGCTGCGAACGAGGAAGACTCTAGCCGGTCAGGCCCCGAACTGCGAAATCGCCTGCCGGTGCGGGCTCACGTCTCGTCGCCGATGACCGGCTGCGGCAGGGTGCCGGCGTTGTGCTCCAGCAGCCGCCAGCCGCGCACCCCCTGGCCCAGCACCGACCAGCAGCAGTTCGACAGGCCGCCGAACCGCTCCCAGAGCACCGGCTCCAGGCCGAGCAGCCGCCCGATCATGGTGCGGATGGTGCCGCCGTGCGACACCACGACGAGCGTGCCGTCCTCGGGCAGCTTCTCGACCGCGGCCAGCACCACCGGGACGGCGCGGTCGGCGACCTCGGCCGCCAGCTCGCCGCCGCCGCGGCGCACCGGGTGGCCCTGCGCCCACGCCTCGTACTCCTCCGGGTAGCGGGCCCGGATCTCGGTGTTGGTCAGGCCCTGCCACTCACCGGCGTACGTCTCCCGCAGGCCCTCGGCCTGGTGCACCTCCAGGCCGGTCAGCTTGGCCAGCTCGGCCGCGGTGCGGGCGGCCCGCTGCAGGTCGGAGGAGACCAACAGGTCGGGCTTCAGGCCGGCGAGCAGCCGGGCGGCCCGCTGCGCCTGGAAGATGCCCTGGTCGGTGAGCGGGATGTCGGTGCTGCCCTGGAACCGCGACTCGAGGTTCCAGGAGGTCTGGCCGTGGCGCCAGAAGACGATGCGCGGCCCCCGCGCGGCGCGGCTCAGCTCTCGTCCTCGGCGACCGCGTTGCCCGCGGCGTCGGTGCGGGCGCCCTCCGGCCGGTTGCGGGTGGCCAGGGCGTCGGCCGGCAGCGGCAGCTCGGGGCAGTCCTTCCAGAGCCGGTCGAGGGAGTAGAAGGAGCGCTCCTCGGAGTGCTGGACGTGCACGACGATGTCCAGGTAGTCGAGGAGGATCCAGCGGCCCTCGCGCTCGCCCTCGCGGCGCACGGGCTTGACGTCGAGCTCCTCGCGGAGCTTGTCCTCGATCTCCTCGGCGATGGCCCGGACCTGGCGGTCGTTGGCCGCGGAGGCGATCAGGAAGGCGTCGGTGATCGACAGCACGTCGCTGACGTCGAAGGCGATGATGTCGTGCGCCAGCTTCTCGGCCGCCGCCTGTGCGGCGACGTTGATCAGGTCCTGGCTCCGGTCAGTGGCAGTCACGGTGTTCTTCCGGCTCGGCTACGCGTTTTCCCCTCCAGGATCTCACGAACGCCCCGGGCCCCCGATCGAATTGACCGGGGGCCCGGGGCGGGCGCCGACGGGGGCGCGGGCCCGGCCGCTGCGCGGGCCCGGCCGGACTACTGCGCGGGCTTCTCGGTCGTCTTCGCCCCGCTCGCCTTCGGGTCGGCCGTCTTCTGGTCCGACTTCGGGTCGGACAGGGGCTTGTAGTCCTTGCCGAGGACCACGACGAGGTCGGCGTTCTGCGGGTCGGTGACCTTCTTGACCGCCTCCGGCCTGAGCCCGAGCGCACCGGCCAGGGTCTTCGCGGCCTCGGCGCGGGCGTCGTCGGTGTAGCGGATCTCACTGGCGGCCTGGGCGGTTCCGGCCTTGCCGCTGCTCGGCACGACCTCCATGCCGGTGTTGGTGATCTGCACCGACGCGGACTCGGCGGCCCTGTCCAGGCCGGAGGCGTTGAGCACCGACACCCGGGGGGTGCTGCCGGTGGCGGCGGCGTTCTTGATGGTGCCGCCGAGCACGTCCTTGACCTGCCGTCCGGCGGTGGCCTCGTCCAGCGTGCCGTCCGGCTTGGCCTGGAGCAGCTGGGTGGCGAGGTGCCCGTCCTTGCCCTGCTGGGCGAGCTGCGCGAGGACGCCGGACAGGGCCTTCTCCGGCAGCGAGGGGTCGAGCACCGCGTTCATCCGGTGCACGTCGTCGGTGGCCTCGTCCAGGTCGGTGGGCATGGCCTGCAGCACGGCCTGCATGACCTGCCCGAACCTGGCCAGCTGGGCGCCGCGGTCCTCGCCGGGCGCCTGGAGCGTGGCGTAGGCGACGGCGGCCTGGCCGTTGAGACTGACGCCCTTGCCGGCGGAGGCGAGCACCTTGCCGTCGGCGGCCTTGACCTCGGCGTTGGTGTCGACCTTGATGCCGCCGAGCTGGGCGACCAGCAGGGTCAGGTACGGGGTGTCCAGCCGCCAGGTGCCGGCGACCGGGGCGCCGAGCACGGTGGCCAGTCCCTCCCGGGTGCCGGACGAGCCTATGTCGTCCAGGCCCTTGCCGACCGTGGTGACGGTGGAGTCGTTGGGCAGCCGCAGGGTGTCCGGGATGAGCAGCACGGTGCCCTTGTGTCCGGAGGCGTCGTTGACCAGCAGCGCGGTGCTGACCTTGCCCTGCAGGTCGCGCAGGTGGACGACGTTGACCTGGCGCCCGCCCGCGGCGGCCGCGGCGGATCCGCCGGTGTCCCGGCCGGTCCACCACGTCCAGCCGCCGACGCCGCCGGCGACGACGGTGGCGGCCACGGCCAGCCCGATCAGCCGGTTGCGCAGCCGGCGGCGGCGCTCGGCGCGGACCTCGCTGCGGGACTCGGCGAACTTCAGCCAGTCGATGACGTCCTCGGACTCCTCCGCCTCCTCGTCGACGAAGGTGAACTCGCCGGTGGCGTAGTTGTCGCCGGCCGCGGCGGGGCGCCGGTTCTGGCGGCTGCCGCCGACCTGCTCGGACGGCGGCGCGGGCCGGGCGGGCGCGGCGGCGCGGGCGGTCGCACCCGCGGCACCGGCGGTTCCCGCGGTGGCGGCGCCGGTGGTCGCCGGGGAGACCTGCTGGAGGGGCGGCTGCTGCACCGGGGGGCGGCGCGCGGGCTGCTGCACGAAGGGTTGCTGGTTCGGCTGCTGGCCGGGCTGCTGCGGCGGCGGCACGGGTGCCTGCTGCGGGGCGGCGCCCTGCTGGTACGGGTCCTGCACCCAGCCCTGCTGCCCGCCCTGGCCGGCGTACGGGTCCCAGCCCTGCGGCTGCTGCTGGTGCTGGTAGTAACCCTGCTGGCCCTGCTGACTCTGCTGGTACGCGCCCTGCTGGTACTGGCCCTGCTGCGGGTACTGCCCGGGCTGGGGGGAGGCGCCCTGGCCGTACGGGTCCTGCTGGTAGGCCTGCGGCTGCTGCTCCTGGTAACCGGCGTACGGGTCGTAGCCGTACTGCTGGCCCTGCTGGTGGCCCTGCTGCGGCTGCTGCTCCTGGGGCCAGCCCTGCGGGTCGTAGGGGTCGTAGCCCTGGCCGTACGGGTCCTGCTGGTAGCCCTGCGGCCCTCCGCCTGCGGTTCCGGTCACGCCGTCCCTCCCGGGATCAAGGCCGGGCCGGCGCGTAGAGCGCCCGCTTGTGGATGTAACGCACCACGCCGTCCGGGACGAGGTACCAGACCGGCTCGCCCTTGGCGACCCGGTTGCGGCAGTCCGTGGAGGAGATGGCCAGCGCCGGCACCTCGACCAGGGAGACCCCGCCGACCGGGAGGCCGGCGTCCGAGAGCGTGTGCCCGGGGCGGGTGCAGCCGATGAAGTGGGCGAGCTCGAAGAGTTCGTCGGAGTCGCGCCAGGAGATGATCTGCGCGAGCGCGTCGGCGCCGGTGATGAAGAACAGCTCGGCGTCCGGGTGCAGGGCGTGCAGGTCGCGCAGGGTGTCGACGGTGTAGGTGGGACCCTCGCGGTCGATGTCGATCCGGCTGACCGAGAACTGCGGGTTCTCCGCGGTCGCGATGACCGTCATCAGGTAGCGGTCCTCGGCCGGCGTGACGTCCCGGTCGGACTTCTGCCACGGCTGCCCGGTCGGCACGAACACGACCTCGTCGAGGTGGAAGGCGCTCGCCACCTCGCTGGCGGCGACCAGGTGACCGTGATGGATCGGGTCGAAGGTGCCACCCATCACGCCGAGGCGCTTACGCGCCCTCGGCGCACCGGTGCTCCCGGCCTGCTGTCCCATGCCGCCACACCTTACGCGACGCCCGTCACGGGGCGGCAAGCCGCCCGGAGAGGTCCGCGGGAGGGAGCGCGCAGCTTCTGTGCAGGCGCTCCCCCGCGGTGTGCGGCCGGCTCAGCGGTCGCGGTTGAAGCGGGTGGTCAGGAAGAGCAGCAGCAGCAGGATGAACAGCGCGGACCCGCCGGTCAGGTAGGGGTTCAGGCTCTCGTGGTTGCCGCCCTCGGCGAGCTGGGTCAGGGCGGGCAGTGCAGCAGTGCTCATGGTCGGCAGGACCTTCTCGGCTCGGGGGCGGACGAGGGTGCGGGCCGTACGGCCTGCGGCCTCATCGTACGGGTGGGCCCTGCGCAACCGCGCGGCGGCCCACCGCGTCTGACCCCTCGTAGGTGGGGGCCCGGCCGGGGCGGCCGCGGCGGCCCGCCGGGCGGGTCAGTCGCGGCCCGCGCGGACCAGGATCCAGGCCAGCAGGCCCACGCCCACGATGGAGCCGATCACGATGATCCGCAGGAACAGGCCGGGGCCGTTCTCGTTGGAGATCGGTCCGGCCAGGTGCGCCAGGGTGGCAGGGGACATCGGGGGTGCTCCTCTCGGTCCGGACCTCGCTCCGGACGACCAGCGTAAGCCGGGGCGTTCCGGACACCGAGCACCGCCCCCGGGCGTACGGTGGACCGCCGGGGACGAGTACGCGCACACGGACGTTGGAGCCAACAGCAGCGGGGGCCGGCCGGGGGGCCGGTGCCGGCGACGACCAGGAGGTACTCACACATGACCGACTTTTCCAAGGACGGCGGCAACACGCCCAGCCGGCGCCGGCAGCGCTTCCCGGAGATCTCCACCCGGGCCTGGGAGCACCCCGCCGACCGGTCGGCGCTCGTGGCGCTGCGCAAGCTGAGCGGCTTCGACGACGTCCTCAAGAAGCTCGCCGGCCTGGTGTCCGAGCGCAGCGTCCGGCTGATGTTCCTGGCCACCGCGGTGAAGACCTCGGAGCGTCAGTTCCCGGAGCTGTACGCCATGGTCCGGGACGCCGCCTACGTGCTCGACCTGGAGAAGGTGCCGGACCTGTACGTCACGCAGGACCCGGCGGTCAACGCCATGTGCATCGGCATGGAGACGCCGATCATCGTGCTGACCAGCGGCCTGGTGGAGCTGCTGGACGAGGAGGAGCTGCGGGCCGTCGTCGGCCACGAGGTCGGCCATGCGATGTCCGGCCACGCGGTGTACCGGACGATGCTGCTGATCCTCACCAACATCGCCGCCCGGATCGCCTGGCTGCCGCTGGGCAACCTCGCCATCATGGGCGTGATCACCGCGCTCAAGGAGTGGTTCCGCAAGGCGGAGCTCTCCTGCGACCGGGCCGGCCTGCTGGCCGGGCAGGACCTGCAGGCCTCGATGCGCGGCCTGATGAAGCTGGCCGGCGGCCACAACCTGGCGGAGATGAACGTCGACGCCTTCCTGGAGCAGGCCGAGGAGTACGAGCGCGCGGGCGACCTGCGCGACGGCGTGCTCAAGCTGCTGCAGGTGCTGCCGCAGACCCACCCGTTCGCGGTGGTCCGGGTCGCCAAGCTGAAGAAGTGGGCGGAGAGCGACGAGTACCGCTCGATCCTGGCCGGCGCCTACCCGCGCCGCGGCGACGACCCGCAGACCTCGGTGGGCGCCCAGTGGAAGGCCGCCGCGGACTCCTACTCGCAGTCCGTCAAGGAGAGCAAGGACCCGCTGATGGGCCTGCTGCGGGACGTGGCCGGCGGGGTCGGCACGGTCGGCGGAAAGCTGCGGGACACCTTCGCGGGCGCCCGCTCCGGCGGTTCCGCGGGCCCCGACGGCTCGGACGGGGGCGCCGCGGACGGCGACGGCCGGGACTGACACCGGCGGCGGTGCCGCAGTGACACCGGGCGGGGCGCCCGGGCCGGACGGGCGGGCTCACCGCCCGGAGGCCGGCTCGCCGGTCAGCGGTCCGAGCGCCCCGCACACCTGCCAGGCCGGCCGGCTGCGGTCGCCCGGGTCGACGGCCTGCGGTGCGGTCGCCGTGCTGCCGGCCAGCAGCGGCTGCAGGTAGCTGCTCATCGGGGCGCCGCACGAGGTCGGACCGGCCTGTACCACCGCGTCGACCAGCCGCAGCCGGTCCGAGCTCAGGTCCAGCCGGTCGAAGGCGAACCGCAGCTCCCGGCGGACGCTGACCAGGCTCACCGGCCCGTCCGAGGTGCCGGCCGCCCGGACGGCGTAGACGAAGGTGTGGTCGGTGGTGACCTCCAGCGTCCCGCTGTCGGCCTCGCCCACCCGGACGACGCCGGAGGTCCGCACGCCGTCGACGGCCAGCGCGACCTTCCCCGGGTCGAACCGGACCAGCCAGCCGGTGGCGGCGTGGTGCTGGTCGTCCTGCGGGGTGTTCACGCTGTCGTCGTACTGCGCCTGCTCGCCCGGCGTGACGAGGGCCCGTACCTCGGCCGTCTCCCCCTGGACGAGGGTCGCCGGGGCCAGCGCGGACGCGACGAGGTAGCGCTGCACCACGGAGAGCGCCCGGTTGACGTCCGACCGGGTGAAGTGCGCGGTGGCGGCGCCGGCCGGCAGCGCCAGCCCGGTCGTCCCCTCCCCGTAGGCGGCGGGCAGCGCCGCGAACGGGTGCTCCGGATCGGCGACCGCAGCCACCGGCCCGGTCGGGCTCAGCGCCACCAGCGAGGTGGTCAGCTGGTTGCCGGACGGCGGCGCGGCCTGCCGGTGCGGTGAACTGACGCCGAAGTACACCGCCGCCGCGAAGGCCAGGAAGACGACCAGCAGCAGCGCCACCGCCTGTCGCGGCAGCGTGCCGAAGGGCCCGAGGCCGACCCGCGGCCGGGTCGCCCGGTACGTCCCGCCGAGCCGCTCCTGGGCCGACAGCTCCTGGATCCGGGCAGCCCGGACGAACGATTCGTCGAAGACGACGGACCGGAACTCGTCATCGCTGCCGGAACCGCCCTCGGGCGCACCCTCCGGAGGCTCGCGCGGGTCACCCATAGCACCAGGGTAGAACCGGGCGGGCCAGGGTTCGACCGGCGGGCGGCCTCCGCCCCGCGTCCCGGCGCGGCGCCGCCACCGGCCCGCTCAGCCGCTCAGCAGCGCCACGGCGCTGGGCAGCGGCACGGCCGGCGGCGAACCGGGCGTGCTGCTCGTACCCGTCTCCGGACGCCGCGGCGACTCGCCGGCCCCGTTGGCCCCGCGGTAGATCGCGGCCACCGCGACCGCCACCACGCCGACCCCCATGACCACCGCCAGCACCCAGGCGACCGGCCGGTGCCAGCGCTGCTGGGCGACGTGCCGCCCGTCGTGGCCCAGCGGCTCCCAGCCGACCGTCCGGGCCCAGCGGGCCCGGCGGCGGGCCCGGTCGGTGCCGGACCACGGATCGGGGTACAGCCGGTCGTCGTCCAGACCGCGCGGGTGCGGGCGCAGCTCCAGCGGCAGTACGTCGCCGGTGCCGGCCATCTCCGGTGCGATCAGGTCCCAGGGCCGGGCCGGGCCCGCGGTCTCCGGCTCGACCCGGGCCTCGGCGGCGGCCAGCTGCCGCTCCAGGGCACTCGGCTCGTGCACGGCCGCGGACCGGACGAAGGCCTCGTCGAACACCACGGTGGCGAACTCGTCGTCCGCACCACCGTGGTCGGCGCCGTCGGGGTACGGCGAGCCCCCCACATCCTCAGCCACGGGAATCAGCGTATTACCGGGCGGGCGGTTTGTCTGGGGCTCCTGCCAGTTGGCCCGACCGCCCGGAGCGCGCGCCGGTCGGCTCAGGAGCCGACGGTCTGCTGCGCCTCACCGCGGACGTGGCCGTCACCAGTGACGATGTACTTGGTGGAGGTCAGCTCGGGCAGGCCCATCGGGCCGCGGGCGTGCAGCTTCTGGGTGGAGATGCCGATCTCCGCGCCGAAGCCGAACTCACCCCCGTCGGTGAACCGGGTCGACGCGTTGACCGCCACGGTCGTGGAGTCGACCAACTGCGTGAAGCGCCGGGCGGCGGCCTGCGAGGTGGTGACGATCGCCTCGGTGTGGCCGGAGGACCAGCGGCGGACGTGCGCCACGGCGGCGTCCAGCGAGGGCACCACGGCGGCCGCGATGTCGTACGAGAGGTACTCGGCCTCCCAGTCCTCGTCGGTGGCCGGGACGGCGGTGACGGCGGTGCCCTCGGCGGCCTTCAGCACGGCGTCGTCGCCGTGCACGGTGACGCCGGCGCCGGCCAGCGCCTCCAGGGCGAGCGGCAGGAAGGCGTCGGCGATGTCCTGGTGGACGAGCAGGGTCTCGGCGGAGTTGCAGACGCTGACCCGCTGGGCCTTGGAGTTCAGCAGGATGCCGACCGCCATCGCCAGGTCGGCCTGGGCGTCGACGTAGACGTGGCAGTTGCCGGTGCCGGTCTCGATCACCGGCACGGTCGAGCCCTCGACCACGGTGCGGATCAGCGAGGCGCCGCCGCGCGGGATCAGCACGTCGACCAGGCCGCGGGCACGCATCAGTTCCTGCACCGAGTCCCGGCTCTCACCGGGCACCAGCTGGATCACGTCGGCGGGCAGGCCCGCCGAGGCGACCGCGTCGCGGAGCACCTCGACCAGGGCGGTGTTGGAGCGGTAGGCGGAGGCGGAACCGCGCAGCAGGACGGCGTTGCCGGACTTCAGGCAGAGCGCGGCGGCGTCGACGGTGACGTTGGGGCGGGCCTCGTAGATGATGCCGACCACGCCGAGCGGCACCCGGACCTGCCGGACGTCGAGGCCGTTGGGCAGGGTGTAGCCGCGCACCACCTCGCCGACCGGGTCGGGCAGGCCGACCACGTCGCGGACGTCCGAGGCGATCGCGGCGATCCGCTGCACGTCGAGGCTGAGCCGGTCGACGGTGGACTCCGGGGTGCCGGCCTCGCGGGCGCGGGCGACGTCCTCGGCGTTGGCGGCGGTGATCTCGGCGCTCCGGGCGACCAGCGCGTCCGCGATCGCCAGCAGCGCGGCGTCCTTGGCGCTGCGCGGGAGCGGGGCGAGCGCGGCGGCCGCCTCACGGGCTCGGCGCGCGACGGCGAGGACGGGGCTGTCGGTGGTGGCGTGGTCGCTGGTCATGCCTGAAGGGTAGCGACTCGCGGCCGCCGCCTCGGCCCGCATTTCGTCGGCTGAGACGCGGGCCGCGGCGCGGCAGGTCAGTACGGGTGCACACCGCCGAGGTGCGGCGGCGGGTCGCCGAAGCCCTCGGCCACCCGCTGGTGGTAGGTGGGGCGGTCGACGACCTCCAGGCCCACGATCTCCCACGGCGGTAAGTTCGCGGACGCCTTGTGCTCGCCCCACAGCCGCAGCGCGATGGCCGCGGCGTCGTGCAGGTCGCGGGCCTGCTCCCAGTACCGGATCTCGGCGTGGTCGGCGGCGTAGCGGGCGGTCAGGAAGAAGGCGTGGTCGTGCGCGAGCCGTTCCAGGGCGGACCGCAGTTCCGCGATCGGGGTGGCCCGGCCGGCCACCGACAGCACGACGTGCCAGAGCCTGCCGTGCTCCTCCGTCTCGCCCTCGCCCTCGCCGTGCGGGTGCAACTCCCGGACGGACTGCGGGGGTTCACCGGGCGGGTCGCCGTCGGCGCGGCCGCCCGCGATGCTGGTGAGCCGCCGCGCGGACGTCTCCCCGGGCAGTGTTCCCGGGCGCCTGCTTGCCATCGGCGGCCTCCTGTTCGGCGACGTCCCCTGCCCGGGCGCCGCCCGCTGCACCGGCCCCGGTGGCCCCGTCAGCCGCGCAGGACGACCAGGTCGTCGCGGTGGACGACCTCGCGCTCGTACGCGGCACCGAGCTCCTGGGCCAGCTCCCGCGTGGACCGGCCGAGCAGACGGGGCAGCTCCCTCGCATCAAAGTTGACCAGTCCGCGGGCGACGATGTGGCCGTTTTCGCCAAGAAGGTCGACGGGATCACCCGCGGTGAAGTCGCCGTCGACCTTGGTCACACCGGCCGGGAGCAGGGACTTCCCGCCGAGGACGACGGCGTCGACGGCACCGGCGTCGAGGTGGAGCGCGCCGCGCGGGGTGGAGGCGTGTTCGAGCCACAGGAGCCGGTCGGCGGAGCGGCTGCCGGTGCGCAGGAAGAGCGTGCCGACGGGCCGGCCTGCCAGGGCCTCGGCGGCGTGGCTGGCGGCGGTCAGCACGACGGGGATGCCGGCGCCGGTGGCGATCCGGGCGGCTTCGACCTTGGTGACCATGCCGCCGGTGCCGACGCCGGCCTTGCCGACGCTGCCGATCTCGACGCCGTCGAGGTCGTGCGGGCCGCGCACGGTGTCGATCCGGGTGGTGCCCGGCCTGGCCGGGTTGCCGTCGTACAGCGCGTCCACGTCGGAGAGCAGCACCAGCAGGTCGGCGCGGACGAGGTGGGCGACCAGCGCGGCCAGTCGGTCGTTGTCACCGAACCTGATTTCGGCGGTGGCGACGGTGTCGTTCTCGTTGACGACCGGCATCGCGCCCATCGCGAGCAGCTGGTCGAGGGTGCGGTAGGCGTTGCGGTAGTGCGAGCGTCGACTGGCGTCCTCGGCGGTCAGCAGCACCTGGCCGACCCGGATGCCGTACCGGGCGAAGGAGGCGGTGTAGCGCGCGACCAGCAGGCCCTGCCCGACGCTGGCGGCGGCCTGCTGGCGGGCGAGGTCGGAGGGGCGCTTGGCGAGGCCGAGCGGGGCGAGGCCGGCCGCGATGGCGCCGGAGGAGACCAGGACGACGTCGGGGGCGTCCGGGCGGGAGCGGACCTTGGCGAGCGCGTCGACGAGCGCGTCGACCCGGTCGGCGTCCAGGCCGCCGGCCGCGGTGGTCAGTGAGGACGAGCCGACCTTCACGACGATCCGCCGCGCGGCGAGGACGTCCTGCCGCAGTGTCTGACCCGTCATCAGTGTCCTCCGGTCGTGCTGGATCGAGCCCGCTGCCCGGTCGCAATCTACGCGATCCGCGCAGCGGGCCCGTCGGGGTTTTCAGCTGGTGGACGCCGGGACTCAGTAGTCCTCGTCGTCGCCCTCGATGGCCTGGCGGCCGGAGGAGAGCGCCTCGAACGCGCGGTACTCCTCCTCGGCGGCGTCCCGGCCGCGCTGGCGCTCGCGGCGGCGGTCGACGGCGGGCCGCTGTGTCTCGAAGCGGTGGTCCTCGCCGCGGCGGCCGAGCATCTCGGCGCCGGCGGCCATGGTCGGCTCCCAGTCGAAGACGACCGCGTCGTCCTCGGGGCCGATGACGACGGTGTCGCCCTCCTGCGCGCCGACCTTCCAGAGCTCCTGCTCGACGCCGAGGCGGGCCAGGCGGTCGGCGAGGTAGCCGACGGCCTCGTCGTTGCTGAAGTCGGTCTGGCGGACCCACCGCTCCGGCTTGACGCCGCGGATGCGGTAGACGCCGTCCTCCTCGGTGATGGTGAAGCCCGCGTCGTCCACGGCCTTCGGCCGCAGCACGATCCGGGTGGACTCCTCGACCGGCTTGGCGGCGCGCGCCTCGGCGACGATCTGCGCCAGGGCGAAGCTCAGCTCGCGCAGGCCCTTGTGGGCGAGCGCGGAGACCTCGAAGACGCGGTAGCCGCGCTCCTCCAACGAGGCGCGGGTGAGGTCGGCGATGTCCTGGCCGTCCGGCACGTCCACCTTGTTGAGCGCGACCAGGCGCGGCCGGTCCTCCAGGCCGCCGTACTGGGCGAGCTCCTCCTCGATGGTCTCCAGGTCGGTGAGCGGGTCGCGGCCGGGCTCCAGGGTGGCGCAGTCGAGGACGTGCACCAGCACCTCGCAGCGCTCGACGTGGCGCAGGAACTCCAGGCCCAGGCCCTTGCCCTGGCTGGCGCCGGGGATCAGGCCGGGGACGTCGGCGATCGTGTAGACCGTCGAGCCGGCGGTGACCACGCCGAGGTTGGGGATCAGCGTGGTGAACGGGTAGTCCGCGATCTTCGGCTTGGCGGCGGAGAGCACCGAGATCAGCGAGGACTTGCCGGCGCTCGGGTACCCCACCAGGGCGACGTCGGCGACGGACTTGAGCTCCATCACGATGTCGCGGGCCTCGCCGGGCTCGCCGAGCAGGGCGAAGCCGGGGGCCTTGCGGCGGGCGGAGGCGAGGGCGGCGTTGCCGAGGCCGCCGCGGCCGCCGGCGGCGGCGACGAAGCTGGTGCCGTGGCCGACCAGGTCGGCGAGCACGTTGCCCTTCTTGTCGAGCACCACGGTGCCGTCCGGCACCGCGAGGACGAGGTCCTGGCCGTCGGCGCCGGTGCGGTTGCCACCGGCGCCGGGCTTGCCGTTGGTGGCCTTGCGCTTGGGCGAGTGGTGGTACTCGAGCAGGGTGGTGATCTGGCTGTCGACGGTGAGGACGACGCTGCCGCCCTCGCCGCCGTTGCCGCCGTCGGGCCCGCCGAGCGGCTTGAACTTCTCCCGGTGCACGGAGGCGCAGCCGTGGCCTCCGTTACCCGCGGCGACGTGCAGCTCGACGCGGTCCACGAAGGTGGTCATGGGTGTGCCTCCAGTACGACGGAAAAGATGGGGTCCTGCGGTAAAGCATGAAGGGTGGACCGGAACATTCCGGCCCACCCTTCACGACGAGTCCTGACGTGGGGTCAGACTCAGGCCTCGACGGCCACGATGTTGACGACCTTGCGGCCGCGGCGGTTGCCGAACTGCACGGCACCGGCGGTCAGCGCGAACAGGGTGTCGTCGCCACCGCGACCGACACCGGCACCCGGGTGGAAGTGGGTGCCGCGCTGGCGGACGAGGATCTCGCCGGCCGAGACGACCTGGCCGCCGAAGCGCTTGACGCCGAGGCGCTGGGCGTTCGAGTCACGGCCGTTGCGGGTAGAGCTTGCGCCCTTCTTGTGTGCCATCTCGCTATCCCCTTACTTGCTGACGGAGTCGATGCTCGTGATGCGCACCGCGGTGTACTTCTGGCGGTGACCCTGACGACGGCGGTAACCCGTCTTGTTCTTGTAGCGGAGGATGACGATCTTGTCGCCCTTGGTCTCCTCGACGACCTCGGCGTGCGCCTTGACGCCACCGAGCACCCACGGGTCGGAGGTGACGGCGTCACCGTCGACGACCAGGACGGTCGACAGCTCGACCGAGTCACCCGGCTTGGCCTCGATGCGGTCGATCTCCAGCACGTCGCCGACGGCGACCTTGTGCTGGCGGCCGCCTGCGCGAACGATCGCGTACATGCGGTACCTGCTTTCTGTACTCGGTCGGAACTCACCGATGCCAGCCCCTGGGTACGGACACAGGGGCCTCCCCCGGAACCGCGGACGGATCCGGGAGGTGATGTGCTCGGGAGCATGGCGTAACACGCCGAAGGTCAAGAATACGGACCGGCCCGCGCGGGGGCAAACCGGGCCCTACCGGGCCCGGGGCGGCACGTCGGCCGCCCCGGGCGCGGGGCGTCACTCGGCGGCGCCGTCACCTTCGGCGGCCGCTGCCTTCTTGGCCGCCGCGCTCGTCCGCTTGGTGGCGGTCTTGCGGGCGGTGGTCTTCTTGGCCGCGGTGGTCTTCTTCGCGGCCACGGTCTTCTTGGCGGCGGTCTTGCGGGTCGCGCGCTTCTTCGGCGCGGCCTCCGCGGCCTCCTCCTCGACCGGCGCCCCGGCGGCCTCGGCGGCCTCCGCGGTGACCACGGCGGTCTCGACGGCCTCCGCGGCCTCGGCGACGGCCTCGGCCGCCTCCACGACCGCCTCGACGGCGGCCGGCTCCGCGGCGGGCTCGACGGCCTGCTGCCCGGCGGCGGTCAGGGCGGCCTCCATGGCGGCCTCGGCCCGGGCCTGCAGCACCACGATCTCGGCCTCGGCCGGCGAACCCGCGGGGGCCGTCGCCTTGCGCACCGCACGGCGACGGGTGCGGCCCGCGGGGGCGGCGACCGGCTCGGGGGCCTGCGCCACGGCCTCGGCCGGCACCTCGGCGGTCTCCGCGGGAGCGGCCTGGGCCTGCGCGGTCTGCGCCGGCTCCTCGGCGCGCACGTCGACGACCTCGATGTCCTCGGCGGCCTCGGCGGCCTCGGCGGCCTCGGCGGCCTCGGGGAGCTCCAGCGCCTCGGGCGCCTCCTCCGGGGCCTCCGTCGCGACCGCGGCCTCGGCCTGCGGCTCGGCCTGGGCGCCGCCCTTGCCGCGCCGACGGCGCTTGCCGCCGCCCGCCTCGCCGGCCGCCGGGGCGGCACCGCCGCCGCCGTGGGTGTGCGGCTGGTCCATGTGGACGATGACGCCGCGGCCGTTGCAGTGCACGCACGCCTCGGAGAAGGACTCCAGCAGGCCCTGGCCGACCCGCTTGCGGGTCATCTGCACCAGGCCCAGCGAGGTCACCTCGGCCACCTGGTGCTTGGTCCGGTCCCGGCCCAGGCACTCCAGCAGGCGGCGCAGCACCAGGTCGCGGTTGGACTCCAGCACCATGTCGATGAAGTCGATCACGATGATGCCGCCGAGGTCGCGCAGCCGCAGCTGGCGGACGATCTCCTCGGCCGCCTCGATGTTGTTGCGGGTGACGGTCTCCTCGAGGTTGCCGCCCTGGCCGACGAACTTGCCGGTGTTGACGTCGACGACGACCATCGCCTCGGTCCGGTCGATCACCAGCGAACCGCCGCTCGGCAGCCAGACCTTGCGGTCCAGCGCCTTCATCAGCTGCTCGTCGATCCGGTAGGTGGCGAAGACGTCCACGTCCGAGGTCCAGCGCTGGAGGCGCTCGGCGAGGTCCGGGGCCACGTTGGAGACGTAGTCGTGGATGGTGTTCCACGCGTCGCCGCCGCTGACGATGACCTTGGTGAAGTCCTCGTTGAAGATGTCGCGGACGACCCGGACGGTCATGTCCGGCTCGCCGTAGAGCAGCACCGGCGCGTTGCCGGTGGCGGCCTTCTTCTGGATGTCCTCCCACTGCTGCTGCAGCCGCTGGACGTCCCGGGTCAGCTCCTCCTCGCTGGCGCCCTCGGCGGCGGTGCGCACGATGACGCCCGCGTCGTCCGGGACGATCTTCTTGAGGATCTGCTTGAGGCGGGCCCGCTCGTTCTCGGGCAGCTTGCGGCTGATGCCGGTCATCGAGCCCTCGGGCACGTACACCAGGTAGCGGCCGGGCAGCGAGATCTGGCTGGTCAGGCGGGCGCCCTTGTGGCCGATCGGGTCCTTGGAGACCTGCACCAGCACGGACTGGCCGGACTTCAGGACCGACTCGATCCGGCGCGGGCCGCCGTGGCCGCCCAGCGCGCCGAAGTTGACCTCGCCGGCGTAGAGGACCGCGTTGCGGCCCTTGCCGATGTCGACGAAGGCGGCCTCCATCGACGGCAGCACGTTCTGGACCTTGCCCAGGTACACGTTGCCGACGTAGCTGGTGGCCTGCTCCTTGTTGACGTAGTGCTCGACCAGCACGCCGTCCTCGAGCACGCCGATCTGGGTGCGCTCGCCGTTCTGGCGCACCACCATGACGCGCTCGACCGACTCGCGGCGGGCCAGGAACTCGGCCTCGGTGATGATCGGCACCCGGCGGCGGCCCAGCTCGCGGCCCTCGCGGCGGCGCTGCTTCTTGGCCTCCAGGCGGGTGGAGCCCTTGATGGACTGCACCTCGTCCGGGTCGAACGACGGCTCGGTGGAGCGGCGGCGCGGCTCGCGCACCTTCACCACCGTGCGGACGCCGTCCTCGGTGGTCTCGGCCGGCTCCGCGGCACCCTCGCCGCTGCGGCGACGGCGGCGGCGACGGCGGCGCGAGGAGGACAGCCCGGCGGCGAGCTCGTCCTCGTCCTCGTCCTCCTCCGGCTCGGCCTCACCGGAGGTGTCCTCCTCGGCGGAGGCGTCCTCCTCGGCCTGCGACAGCTCGGCGGCCTCCGGCTCCTCGCCCTCACCGCGGCGGCGGCGACGGCCGCCCCGGCGGCGGCGGCGCGACGGACGGCCGTCCTCCTCCCACTCGCCCTCCTGCTCGGGGCCCGTGCCGGCGGCCTCGGGGGCCTCCTGCTCGGCGGGGGCGACCTCGGCGCGGGCGGGGGTCTGCGCACGGGCGGGCGCCTGCGCACGGGCCGGGGTCTGCACCCGGACGGGGGTGCGGACCCGGCGGCGGCGGCCGACGCCGCTGTACTCGTACTCCTCGTCCTCGCTGCCGCCCTCCTCCGCGGCGGCGGCCGGTGCGGCCGCAGCGGCGGGCGCAGTCGGCGCGACGTACGGAGCGGGCTCCTGGAAGACCGGGGCCTGGAAGAGCGCGGTGGACGGGCGGACCGCCCGGCGGCGGACGCGGTGCGACGGCTCGGGCTCGGCGACCGGGGCCTCGGCGGCGGGCGCCTCGGCCTCGGCGGGCTCCTCGGCGGCCTCGGCCTCCTCCTCGACCGGCTCGGTCGACGCGGCGGGCTCCTCGGCGGCCGGCTCCTCGACGACGACCGGGGCCTGCTCGACCACGCGGCGACGGCGGGTGCGGCGGGCGGGCGCGGCCTCCTCGGCCGCGGGCTCCTCGGCGACCGGCTCCTCGGCGACCGGAGCGGCGGCCTCCTCGGCCGCGGGCTCCTCGACGGCCGGCGGGCCGACGGGGGCCTCGGCGCGCTTGCGGGTGCGGCGGGCCCGGGCGGGCTTCTCCGCGGCGGGCGCCTCGGCGACCGGAGCGGCGGCCTCCTCGGCCGCGGGCTCCTCGGCGCCGGCGGCGGGTTCGGTCACCACGATCGCGGCGGCCTCGGGGGCGCCGGCCGGGGCCTCGGCGCGCTTGCGGGTACGGCGGGGCCGGGCCGGCTTCTCGGCGGCGGGCGCCTCGACCGGGGCGGCCGGGGCCTCGGCGGCCGCGGCCCCGTCCTGCTGCGGCTCGGCGGGCAGCACGGTCTCGGCCGCCTCGGCGGCGGCGCCCTGCGGGGCGCCGGCCGGGCGGGAGACCGCACGGCGACGACGGCGCGGCGGGGCCGCGGCACCGCCGTCGGCAGGGGTGTCGGCCGGTTCCGCAGCGGACTGCGGTTCGGTGTTCTCGAGCATGCGGGTGGATCTCCCGTCAGGCCCCCGGGCTCCGCATCCGGGCACGGCTCGGCACCTGGTTCACGGCGGCCACGGTGATGGCGTGCCGGCTTCCACGGTGCTGCCGTGCGGACGCGAGGCCGCACAGGAGCTCGTAGTCTCGCTCGGCGTCCCGCACGGTGCGGGATGCCGAAAGTCTTCTGGTCTGACCAGTCTTCTCGTTGTCCAGGTCGGGCCGCGGGGGCCCGGCTGCGTGCGACGACGCTCGCTCCCCTGGGAAGCCGCGGGGACCTGGGAGCCACGGCCCGGTGGTGAGCCCTGGCTCCCTGCCCACTCGGCGGTCGGCAGAGGCGCGCGGCCCTGCGGCCGCTACCGGCCTGCCGGGGCCGCGGCGCGATCGAGCGCCAGCGGGTCGGTCACCGTGCCGGTCTCCTCGTCGAGCGGCCCCTGCGCCAGCCTGGTCACCTCAGCGGGGACCGGCGGCGCCAGGTCGGCCGTCGCACGGAGACCGGACAAAACGTCGTCGGGTCGTACGGCGGGTGTGGCATGTCGTACTACCAGCCGCAGTATCGCACAGGGTGAGCCCGGACGAACATCGTCGGCACGCTCTGTGCCAGTGTCGTTACCATCGCCCACCTGCGACGGGAGCACCTGCAGCGACGCGACGGCCCCGCGGGCGTCGAACACCCGCACGCCGTTCTTGGTCGTGCGCTGCACCTCGACGGCCTCCTCGGCCAGGAACGCGGCGACCGCGCGGGCCGCCTCCTCCTGCCCGACGCCGGCCAGTCGCAGCTGCCACTCGGAGGCCTCCAGGCGCTCGACGAAGTTGGCGGTGCGGACCTCGACGGCGTCGACGACGTCCAGGCCGAGCGGCAGCGACCCGTCGAGCCGGGCCCGGAGCTCCTCCGGGTCACGGGCCTCGGCGAGGCCGATCTCCAGGTACTCCGCCTCGCTGGCGACGCCCGTCGGGGCGGCGTTGGCGTAGGAGACCTTGGGGTGCGGGGTGAAGCCGGCGGAGTACGCCATGGGAACGGCCGAGCGGCGGAGCGCACGCTCGAACGCCCGCTGGAAGTCCCGGTGGCTGGTGAAGCGCAGACGGCCGCGCTTGGTGTAGCGGAGACGGATGCGCTGCACCGTCGGCGCGGGCGGCGGACCGTCGGGCGTGCGGCGTGCCAGGGCTGCTCAGTCCTTAGATCGGTGTCCCGTCCGGCCGTACCGGCCGGTTGCTTGTCAGGACAAGGGTACGCGCCCGGGCCCGCCGCCCGGACCGGGTCACCCCACCAGGGCCCGCCGGACCTCCCGCAGCACCCGCCCGACCTCGGCCTTCGCCGGCCACCACACCTCGCGCCGCACCCAGCGCCAGGGCCGCACCACCAGGAAGCGCCAGATCCGCCCGCCGATCCGCCAGGCCCGGGCGATCGCCCTCCCCAGCTCGCGGAGCACCGGGTACAGCAGCACCCGCCACAGCCACACCAACGGCACCGCCACCAGGACGCGCGCCGCCCGCCCGGCCCCCCGGGCGAGCCCCGACAGCAGCCACAGCGCCCCGCGGCCGCACGGCGCCAGCACGTACCGCCACAGCACCGCGAGGGGGACGACCACGAGGTGGCGGCACAGCCAGGCGAGGCCGGTACCGACCGCCTTGAGCAGCACCAGCAGCCCGTGACCCAGCGGCAGCAGGGCGTTGCGGCCCAGCCAACGCAGCGGCAGCGCGACCAGCACACGGCCGCACCAGCAGAGCGCCGTCCACCCGGCCCGCCCGGCCGGGGCCAGCACCTTCCGGCCCAGCCAGGCCAGCGGGACGACCACCAGGTACCGGCCGAGCCGGGCCAGCGCGTGCCCGCAGGGCGTGAGGACGTACCGGTACAGCTGGACGAGCGGCCACACCACCGTCCAGTACAGGACCCGGCCGACCTGCACCGCGAGCCATTCCAGCACCCGGCCGAGCGGGCGCAGCACGACGGCGAGCAGCAGCTCCCAGAGGAACCGCAGCGGCACCACCACCAGCAGCGCGAAGGCCCGCGCCGGCACCCGCACGAACGCCACCAGGCACCCCTCGGCGGCCCGTTCCTCGGCCATCCGTCCCCCCTCCGTACGACGGCCCTCCCCGGCAGGTACGCCGGGGAGGGCCGTCGGGTTGCGCTGCGGTCCTACGACTTGACCACGGTCAGCGGCAGCAGCTTCTTGCCCGTCGGGCCGACCTGGATGTGCGTGTCCATCTGCGGACACACGCCGCAGTCGAAGCACGGGGTCCAGCGGCAGTCCTCGACCTCGACCTCTTCGAGGGCGTCCTGCCAGTCCTCCCAGAGCCAGTCCTTGTCGAGGCCGCTGTCCAGGTGGTCCCAGGGCAGCACCTCCTCGTAGCCGCGCTCGCGGGTGGTGTACCAGTCGACGTCGACGCCGGTGCCGGCGAGGCCCTTCTCGGCGCAGGCCATCCAGCGGTCGTAGGAGAAGTGCTCGCGCCAGCCGTCGAAGCGGCCGCCGTCGTCGTAGACGGCGCGGATGACGGCGCCGATCCGGCGGTCGCCGCGGGAGAGCAGGCCCTCGACGATGCCGGGCTTGCCGTCGTGGTAGCGGAAGCCGATGTTCTTGCCGAACTTGCGGTCGTGCCGGATGGAGTCGCGCAGCTTGGCGAGGCGGGCGTCGGTGTCCTCGGCGGACAGCTGCGGGGCCCACTGGAAGGGGGTGTGCGGCTTGGGCACGAAGCCGCCGATGGAGACGGTGCAGCGGATGTCGTTGCCGCCGGTGACCTCGCGGCCCTTGGCGATGACGTTCTTCGCCATCTCGCCGATCTGCAGGACGTCCTCGTCGGTCTCGGTGGGCAGGCCGCACATGAAGTACAGCTTCACCTGGCGCCAGCCGTTGCCGTACGCGGTGGCGACCGTGTTGATGAGGTCCTCCTCGGACACCATCTTGTTGATCACCTTGCGGATGCGCTCGCTGCCGCCCTCGGGGGCGAAGGTCAGACCGGAGCGGCGGCCGTTGCGGGAGAGCTCGTTGGCCAGGTCGATGTTGAACGCGTCGACGCGGGTGGACGGCAGCGACAGGCCGATCTTGTCCTCGGCGTAGCGGTCGGCGAGGCCCTTGGTGACGTCGGCGATCTCGGAGTGGTCGGCGCTGGACAGCGAGAGCAGGCCGACCTCCTCGAAGCCGGTCGCCTTGAGGCCGCGGTCGACCATCTCGCCGATGCCGGTGATGCTTCGCTCCCGCACGGGGCGCGTGATCATGCCGGCCTGGCAGAAGCGGCAGCCGCGGGTGCAGCCGCGGAAGATCTCCACCGACATCCGCTCGTGGACGGTCTCGGCGAGCGGGACGAGCGGCTGCTTGGGGTAGGGCCACTCGTCGAGGTCCATGACGGTGTGCTTGGAGACCCGCCAGGGCACGCCGGGGCGGTTCGGCACGACGCGGCCGATCCGGCCGTCCGGCAGGTACTCGACGTCGTAGAAGCGCGGCACGTACACGCCGCCGGTCTTCGCGAGCCGCAGCAGCACCTCGTCGCGGCCGCCGGGGCGGCCCTCGGCCTTCCAGGCGCGGACGATCTCGGTCATGTCGAGGACGGCCTGCTCGCCGTCGCCGACGACGGCACAGTCGAGGAAGTCGGCGATCGGCTCGGGGTTGAAGGCGGCGTGGCCGCCGGCGAGCACGATCGGGTCGTCGAGGCCGCGGTCCTTGGACTCCAGCGGGATGCCGGCGAGGTCGAGCGCGGTCAGCATGTTGGTGTAGCCGAGCTCGGTGGAGAAGGAGAGACCGAAGAGGTCGAAGTCCTTCACCGGGCGGTGCGCGTCGACGGTGAACTGCGGGACGCCGTGCTCCCGCATCAGCGCCTCCAGGTCGGGCCAGACGCTGTAGGTGCGCTCGGCGAGCACGCCCTCGCGCTCGTTGAGCACCTCGTAGAGGATCATGACGCCCTGGTTGGGCAGGCCGACCTCGTAGGCGTCGGGGTACATCAGGGCCCAGCGCACGTCGCAGGCGTCCCAGTCCTTGACGGTCGAGTTGAGCTCGCCGCCGACGTACTGGATCGGCTTCTGGACGTGCGGGAGGAGGGCCTCCAGGCGTGGGAAGACCGATTCGACTGGCATGCGGTGAGCCCTTTGGGTCGTGGACGGGGACGACCCTCAAGGTTACCGGACCCGGCCGCCCCTCCTTCCCGGCCGGAACGCGCCGGCTCCGCGGCCGTGGAACGGGTCGGCGCCCGCGCCGGCGGGGGGCGGCGGGGCGCCGGTCCGGTGGGCGGCGGCGGCCGCCCCGGCCGAGACCGAACGGGCGCGGGGGTC